>NZ_JBFUFP010000069.1:0-12239 GCF_056403375.1 Rhizobacter sp. P2_H2 | reverse complement strand
GTGGCGCAGCTCGCGCGACAACGCACGCGCCGAGCGGTAGCGGTCGTCGGGGTTCTTCTCCATCGCCCGGGCGGCGATCTCGGACAAGGCCTTCGGCACGCTGTTGTTGACCTGGTGCGCGGTCGGCGGGTTGTACTCGGCGACGGCGCGGGTGATCTCGGCCAGCGAGCTGCCGCGGAACGGCCGCACGTCGGCCAGCAGTTCGTAGAGCACGACGCCGAGCGAGAACACGTCGCAGCGGCGGTCCACCGGCTGCTGGCGCACCTGCTCGGGCGACATGTAGTAGGGCGAGCCGCCGACGATGTCCTCGCCGTTCGCATCGTGCTGGTGCGCGATGCGGGCGATGCCGAAGTCGAGCACGCGCGGCTGCGTGCGCCCGACCATGAAGATGTTGGCCGGCTTGATGTCGCGATGCACCACGCCCTTCGAGTGCGCATAGGCGAGCGCATCGGCGACGCGGCGCACGATCAGCGCGGCCTGGTGCGGTGACGGCCGCCATCCCTCCTGGCGCAGCTGGCGCAGGTCGCGGCCCTTCAGCAGCTCCATCGCGATGTAGGCGCCTTGCTCGCTCGCGCCGGCATCGAACACCGTGACGATGTGCGGGTGGCTCAGGCCGCCGGCCGCGCGGGCCTCGTTCAGGAACAGCGCATTGAACGCATCGCGCTGCTCGGCCGAGATCTCGAGGTTCAGGGTCTTGATCGCGATCAACCGCGACAGCAGCGGGTCGTGCGCGGCATAGACCACGCCGAGGCCGCCTTCGCCGATGCGGTACTTGAGCGCGTACCGGCCGATGTGGCCGATGGTCGGCATCTGGTCGGCGCCGCCCATCGGCGGCACCGTGGTGGAGAAGGTGGCGGCCGGTTGTGCGGGCAGCCCGAGGTCGGTGTCGCCCCACTTCGGCGCACCCGGCGTCGAGTTGGCAAGGTCGGAGGAAGGATCAGGAACAGGGCCGGGCATGAGGCGGGTTGGGTTCGTGGCACGGTTGTCCACCACGGACGCAGCTTAGTGCAAGCGCATCGGGGCCTGGCAGTAAAAAACCCCGCGTTCTGTGCATTCGTAACATGCGCTTGCGAAAGTCGACGAGATGGTGCATGGGGTTCAACCCAAAACTGACAACAACGCCGACAACAAAAACGCCGGCGAAAAGCGACAGCTACGCGGACAGCAATTGCTGCAGGCGCTGCACCGCGTCCTGCAGGTGCGCCATCGAGCTCGCATACGACAGTCGGATGTAGCGATCGGCGGCATGCGGTCCGAAATCGCGGCCGGGCGTGATGGCCACCTGCGCCTCGCGCATCAGCCGGAAGCAGAAGTCCCAGCTGCTGTCGGCATGTGCCGAGCAATCGGCCCAGGCGTAGAACGCGCCGTCGGGCATCACCGGCACGCGCAGGCCCATCGCCTGCAGCGCCGGCACCAGGAAATCGCGGCGCGCGCGGAACTCGGCGCGGCGGCGTTCGAACTCGGCGATCGAGGCCGGCTCGAAGCAGGCCAGCGCCGCCTGCTGCGCGAGCGACGACGGGCAGATGTAGAGGTTCTGCGCGAGGCGCTCGATGGGCGCCACCAGTTCCGGCGGCAGCACCAGCCAGCCGAGCCGCCAGCCGGTCATGCTGAAGTACTTCGAGAAGCTGTTGATCGAGATCACGTCGTCGCCATGCGCGAGCGCGGTGTGGCCGAACGCGTCGTCGAAGCTCAGGCCGAGGTAGATCTCGTCGACCATCGTGAAGCCGCCGCGTTCGCGCACCGCCTGCACGATGCGCCCCATCTCGTCGAACGCGATCGAGGTGCCGGTCGGGTTCGACGGCGAGGCGAGCAGCACGCCGCGCGTCGCGGCCGTCCAGGCCGATTGCACGGTGGCGGCATCCGGCTGGAAGCGGTGCTCGGGCGAGGCCGGCAGCAGCCGCGCGACGCCATCGGCGGCCGCGACGAAGTGGCGGTTGCACGGGTAGCTGGGGTCGGGCATCAGCACCTCGTCGCCGCGCTCGACGAGCGCCAGGCAGGCGAGCTGCAGCGCGGCCGACGCGCCGGCGGTGATCACGATGCGTTCGGGCGCGATGTCGACCTGGAAGCGCTCGGCGTACCAGCGGCTCAGCCGCTCGCGCAGCGCCGGCAGGCCGGTGGCCTGCGTGTACTGCGTGCTGCCGCGCTCCAGGCATTCGCGTGCGGCCTGCTGCACCAGCGGCGGCGCGGTGAAATCTGGCTCACCGATGTTCAGGAAGATCATCGGCCGGCCGCCCTGCGCGGGGTCGCAGGCGGCGGTGCGCGACAGCTCGACCGCCGCCTTCGCGCACTCCATCACGTAGAAGGGCTCGATGTGGTCCAGGCGGCCGGCGAGCTTCATCGCTGCGTCGCGCCGGGTCAGCGTCGCTGGGCGCGGAACGCCGCCACCTCGACCGGGCGCAGGTCGAGCGCCGCCTTGTCGAGCACGCCGTTCACGTACTTGTGGYCGTCGGTGCCGCCGAAGCTCTTGGCCAGCTCGACCGCCTCGTTGATCGCGACCTTGTACGGGATGTCGATGCAGTGCTTCAGCTCGTAGGCGCCGATCATCAGCACGCCGTRCTCGATCGGCGACAGCTCGGTGGTCTTGCGGTCGACGTGGCGCGAAAGCACCGCGTCGAGGTCGGACGCCTCGGCGATGCAGCCGTGCAGCAGCGCGTCGAAGTGCGCCGCGTCGACCTTGTCGAAGCCTTCCTGCTCGCGCATGTGGGCATCGACCACGCCGACCTCGGCGCCGGACAGCAGCCACTCGTACAGGCCTTGCAGCGCGGCCTCGCGCGAGCGGCGGCGCGACGACTTGGGCTGCGGCTTGCCACCCTTGTGGCCGCCCTTGCCCGCGGGCTTCTTCGCGGCCGGTGCATCAGCCGCCGGTGCGTCAGCCGCCGGGGCGGGGTTCTTCGGTTCGGTCTCGCTCACGACAGGTCTTCCAGCAGGTTGGCCATCTCGACGGCGACGCGTGCGGCGTCACGGCCTTTCTCTTCGACGCGGGCCCAGGCCTGGGCCTCGTCCTCGACGGTCAGGATGGCGTTGGCGATCGGGATCTCGTGGTCGAGCGCGACGCGCGTGACGCCGGCGCCGCTTTCGTTGGACACGAGTTCGAAGTGGTAGGTCTCGCCGCGGACGATGCAGCCGAGCGCGACCAGTGCGTCGTAGCGGTCGCTCGCGGCCATCGCGTTCAGCGCCAGCGGCACCTCCAGCGCGCCGGGCACCGTCACGTGCTTGATGTGCTTGGCGGCGACGCCCAGCGCGCCGAGCTCGCCGATGCAGGCGTCGGCCAGCGCCTGCGTCAGCTTGTCGTTGAACCGGGCCTGCACGATGCCGATGCGCAGGTCGGTGCCGTCCAGGTCGGCCGCCTGGCCCTTGTCTGCTGCTTGCATGTCAATCCAGTCGGTCGTTCAGTGTTCGGGGGCGACGAAGCCGGTGACCTCGAGGCCGTAGCCGGTCATGCTCGGCATGCGGCGCGGGCTGCCCAGCAGCTTCATCTTCGTGACGCCCAGCTCGCGCAGGATCTGGGCGCCGATGCCGTAGGTGCGCAGGTCCATCTGCGCGCGGGCGCGCGCCGGCGCCGCGGGGGTGTCCTGCCAGTGCGACAGCAGCGACTGCACGTCCTCGCCGCAGTTCAGCAGCACCGCGACGCCGCGCTGGCTGGCCTGCAGCGTCGCGAGCGCCTTGTGCAGCGGCCACGAGTGGCTGCAGGCGCCGGTGTCGAGCAGGTCCATCACCGACAGCGGCTCGTGCACGCGCACCAGCACCTCGTCGCTCGTGTCGATGCTGCCGTGGCTCAGCGCGAGGTGCAGGCCGCCGGTGCGGTCGCGGAAGGCGGTGCAGTCGAAATCGCCCTGCGCGGTGGTCAGCGAGCGCTGGCCGATGCGCTCRATCAGGCTTTCGTTGCGGCTGCGGTAGCCGATCAGGTCGGCGATGGTGCCGATCTTCAGGCCGTGTTCCTTCGCGAAGACCTCCAGGTCCGGCAGGCGCGCCATCGTGCCGTCGTCCTTCATGATCTCGCAGATCACCGAGGTGGGGCTGAGGCCGGCCATCGCCGCGAGGTCGCAGCCGGCCTCGGTGTGGCCGGCGCGCATCAGCACGCCGCCATCCTGCGCCTGCAGCGGGAAGATGTGGCCGGGCTGCACGAGGTCGGTGGCCTGCGCATCGCGCGCGACGGCGGCCTGCACGGTGCGGGCGCGGTCGGCGGCCGAGATGCCGGTGGAGACGCCGGTGGCGGCTTCGATCGAGACGGTGAACGCGGTGCCGTGGCGGGTGCCGTTGCGGGTGGCCATCGGCGGCAGCTGCAGGCGCTCGCAGCGCTCGCGGGGGAGGGTCAGGCAGATCAGGCCGCGGCCGAAGCGCGCCATGAAGTTGATCGCCTCGGGCGTCACGTGGTCGGCCGCGAGCACCAGGTCGCCCTCGTTTTCGCGGTCTTCCTCGTCGACGAGGATGACCATGCGGCCGGCGGCGAGCTCGGCGATCAGTTCGGGTACGGGGGAGATCGGCATAGCCTGACATTGTATGGGCCCCCCAGTCGCTTCGCTCCTGCCCCCGAGGGGCGCCACCCCTGGGCCCGGCGGAGCCGGATCCCGGGGCGTTGCTTGATGGGGCCCTCGGCTTCGCCTGGGGCTTACTTTGCGGGCGCTGTGGCCAGCATGCGTTCCACGTACCTTGCGATCAGGTCGATCTCGAGGTTGACGGCGGAGCCGGCCGCCAGCGTGCCCAGCGTCGTGTTCTCGATCGTGTGCGGGATCAGGTTGATGCTGAACTCGCAGCCCTCGGGCCGGTCGTCGACGCGGTTGACCGTGAGGCTCACGCCGTTCACCGCGACCGAGCCCTTGTAGGCGAGGAAGCGGCCGATGTGGGCCGACGCCAGCACGCGCAGCTCCCACGATTCGCCGACCGGCGCGAAATGCGTCACGCGGCCGATGCCGTCGACGTGGCCGCTGACGAGGTGGCCGCCCAGCCGGTCGTGCGCCCGCAGCGCCTTCTCGAGGTTGACCGGGCCGGGTTGCGACAGGCCGGCGGTCTTGTCCAGGCTCTCGGCCGAGATGTCGATCGTGAAGCGGCTGGCGGCGGCGTCGAAGGTGGTGACCGTCATGCAGGCGCCGTTCAGCGAGATGCTGTCGCCCAGCTGCACGTCGTCGAGGTAGTGGTCGGGGGCCTGCAGCGTCAGTTGCAGGCCGTGGGAGGCGTCGGCGCCCAGCGGGCGGACGGATTCGATGCGGCCGAGGCCGGAGATGATGCCGGTGAACATGGGCGTGATTCTCGCAGTCAGAACAGTTCCCGCGCCGACGGGCGGGCGATCACGCGCAGGTCGTCGCCGATGCGGTCGACCGCATGGAAGCGCAGCGCCGCGGCGTCGTCCAGCCGCTCCAGCGGGCCGAAGGCGGCCAGGTCGCGGCCGGCGCCGAGCAGCTTCGGCGCGAGGTACACGAGGTACTCGTCGACCAGCCCCTCGCGCACGAACGAGCCGTTCAGCTTGTGGCCGGCCTCGACGTGCAGCTCGTTGATGCCGCGCTGCGCCAGGTCAACCAGCACGGCGGCCAGGTCGACCTTGCCTGTCGGGCCGGGGCGCAGGATCACCTCGGCGCCGGTGGCCGCCAGCGTGGCGATGCGGGCCGCCTCGGGCGCCGCGGCATACACCAGCACCTGGCCGGGCGCATCGAGGATGCGCGCGGTGGGCGGCATGTCGAGCCGCGAATCGATGACGACGCGCAGCGGTTGCCGCGCGGTCTCGACCAGCCGCACATCCAGCCGGGGGTTGTCGTCGAGCACGGTGCCGACGCCGGTCAGCACCGCGCCGGCCCGCTTGCGCCAGGCGTGGCCGTCGGTGCGCGCCGCCTCGCCGGTGATCCACTGGCTGGCGCCGTTGTTCAATGCGGTGCGCCCGTCGAGCGAGGTCGCGGCCTTCAGGCGCACCCACGGCCGCCCGCGCACCATGCGCGAGAAGAAGCCGATGTTGAGCTCGCGTGCCGCTTCGCCCAGCAGGCCGGATTCGACCTGCACGCCCTGTGCCCGCAGCCGCGCCAGGCCCTGGCCTGCCACCAGCGGGTTCGGGTCGGTGACGGCCGAGACGACGCGCGCGATGCCGGCGGCCAGCAGCGCATCGCAGCACGGCGGCGTGCGGCCGTGGTGCGAGCAGGGTTCCAGCGTCACGTAGGCGGTCGCGCCTGGCGTCGCATGGCCGCGCGCGGCGGCATCGCGCAAGGCCATCACCTCGGCATGCGGCCCGCCGGCCTGTTGCGTGTGTCCGCGCCCGATCACCTGGCCGTGGGCGTCGAGGATCACGCAGCCGACGCGCGGGTTCGGGTCGGTCAGGCCGATGGCGTGTCCGGCCAGCGCGAGTGCTTCGCGCATCGCGGCGTGGTCGGCGGGCGTGAACGCCGCGGCGTTCGGGGGCTCGGTGGGCGGCATCGGGCGGGTCAGGGTTGGTGCTGCACGGTGTCCAGCAGGGCGTCATTGTGCGTCGCGATCGCGCTGCCGTCCGGGCACGGCTGGTCGCCGCGCACCACCAGGTAGTTCTGCTGGAACAGTGCGCCGTGCACCGTGGCGTAGCGGGCCGGGTGCTCGTCGTTGCGGTCGATCGCGCCGCTGCCGTCGAGGTCGGTGCTGTAGCGGCACACGCGCTGGCTGCCGGCGCGCGTGCCGACGCTCCAGCCGAGGGGTTCGATTTCGACCCGGCCGGACCAGCCGGTGGCTGGCGGATCGGGCACCACGCAGCCGTAGCGGACGAAGCGCGCACCGGCGATGGCGACGGGCTGGATGGCGCAGCGGACGAGCCGTGCCGGAGGGCCGTCGAGCGCGAGGACGACGCCCAGCGGCAGCAGCGGGTCGCCCGGCGTCGCAGGGTCCGGCGGCGTGCTGGCCGAGAAGCGCAGGTGACCGCTCAGCACGGTGCCGCTCGCGGGTTCGCAGCCGGACGGTGCAGCGCTGCAGCGCGCGACGATCGCCCCATCCGCATCGCCGAACAGCCAAGCCGCCGCCCCCGGCCCGCCGGGTTGCCAGAGGCTTCGATCGGGGGCGGTCGAGATCGATTCGAACGGGATGTCCGGCGCACGCCCGAGCGGCCGGGCGATCGCGATGTCTTGCGGGGCGAGGCCCAGCACGGCGTCGTAGACCGGCGAGAGGCGCGGCACACGGGCATCCAGCTGCACGCGATGCAGTCCGCCGGCGGGATGGCGCCAGTTCACGACGACGCTGAGGTCGCGCAGGGCGGGCGCCTCGGCTGCATCGGATGCTTCGGACGGCTCGCTGTGGCTGAGCTCGAATGGTGCCGGCGCCGCGGTGGCCGGTGACGATGCGGCCGCGCCGCGCAGGCGATCGAACTCCAGCCGTGCGAGTTGAAGCGCATCGATCCGCTGCCGTGCCGCGGTGCGGGCATGGCGCAGTGCGTCCTGCTGGTTCAGCAACGCTGCCGACAGCAGCGACACCAGCAACAACGCAAGCAAGGCCTCGAGCAGGGCGGCGCCGGCGGCCACCGGGGCGGCGGGTGGCCCCTTGAAGGAGCGGTGCATCAGAAGTCGCGCCAGCTGCCGGGCACGCGGGCCCAGGTGCCGCAGCACATCTGCAGGCGTTCGATGACGCTGCTGTCGTGGTCGATGCGGGTCGGCCCGGACAGCAGCAGATCGTCCTCGGCCAGCAGTGCACCGTGCAGCGTGGCCCCGGCTTCGTCGCGCCACTCGGCGTTGCGCAGGTACAGCACGCCGTGGATGCGCGCCGGCCCGCGCAGGTGCACCGCACCGTCGACCACCAGCAGAACCGGTCGTGCGGGCGAGCCGAGCTGGGTGGCGCCGTCCAGCCGCAGGCCGCCGTCGAGCCAGAGCAGGGTCGCCGACCCCGGCGGCGCGAGCCGCCGGGAGATCTCGTCGTCGCAGGGCCGCGTGCAGGTCACGAAGCGCGCCGCGGGCTGGGCCTGCCACGTCGTGCGGTTCATCCGGAAGACGCTCGCGAAGAACTGCGCCGCGTCGACCGAGGCGAGAGCCGCATCGGCACTGACGATGGTCGACAGCGCGGGTGCACCGGGCGGGCCGACCAGCCTGGCGTCGCCCGGGTCGGCCTCGGCACCGGCGTGCAGCGTGAGGCCGCCGCTCGCGATCCCGTGGTGCACGACGGTCGGCCCGCCCAGCAGCTGCACGGATCCGCGCGCCGTGATGGCCGCGACCGGCCGGACGTCGATGGCCGGGATGCGGGCCGCATCGGCCCAGGCCCGCGCGACGTGGACCGCTGCACCTGCGCCCGCAGGTGCCAGGCAGGCGGTGGTGTTGCCGCTGCAGCCGATCGACTCGATCGTGGTGACACCTGAGGCGGCGCTGCCCAGCCGCAGCGCGAAGGCCTGGCGGGCCGCGTCGCCGTCGATGTCGGCGCTGCTCCCGTCGGCCGCTGGGCAATGGCATGACCAGGCCCCGCCGATGAACGAGCAGGACGGCATGGCGGGCGTCCCCTGGTAGCGCTCGCGGAAGGCTGCTCCCTCGGCAGCGGGCCGGCAGGCGTCATCGACGGGGCGTTCGTCGTTGAGCCGGGCCAATGCCCATGCGAGCCCCGACTCCGCCGCTTCGGCGGCCTGGGCGGCGCGCATGCGGTTGCCGGAGGATTTCAGCTCCTCCCATGCCACGCGGAAGGTGTACGTCGCGGCCAGCGTGAGGGCCGCCGCGACCACCAGCACCAGGATCAGCGCCACCGCACCGGATTGCCCTGAAGCCGCGCCGGGGCCGTGCATCCGGCGGTTCATCCCGGACACCCGCCGACCACGGCGTCATTGCGCACGCGGGCTTCGACCAGGGCCTCGCGCGCCGCGCCGCTGGCCGCTGGAACTCGATCGGTGGCCAGGGCCTGCAAGCGGATGCGGACCTGGCGTTGCAGCTGGTAGGGGCAGGCCCCGGCATCGCAGGGGCGGCTGCAGAACTCCCGCAGATCGATGCGCCGGATGTCGGGCGTGAGCTCCAGCCGCGTGACCCGCATCGAGGTGGCGTCACTGAGGGCCTGCCAGTGCCCTGCGCCGAACGCCATCTCGATGACGCCGCTGTGCAGCCGGTAGCCGAAGCGGCTCGGGGCGATGCCGGAGGCCGGCGTGGCGGCGTAGTCGATGCTCAGGCCGTCACCGCTCGCGGCGAGTGCGATGGCGGGGTCGGCCGAGCCGGCCACGGCTGCGGTGCCGGCCGGCACACGATGGCCGGCGCGGGCGAGATCGCGCGACATCACCTCGGCGATCGTCTGCAGGTCGTGCGTGAGGCGCAGATCGGCCAGTTGCCGATGGGCGTCCTGCAACTGGAACGTCAGCAGGCCCAGCGCCAGGACGACGACCGACAGGCCGATCGCCAGCCCCGCCATCAGCTCGACGAGCGTGAAACCGCGCCGCTGCTGCGGCAAGGAGAACGTGGAGGCCATCGCCACCCCTTCAGCAGGCACGGTAGCCGGCCACCGCGCCCTGCGGCGAGCAGCTGCGCACGCGGCCGAGCAGGTTGACGACATGCTGGATCGCGAGGCCCGACGCGCTGGCCAGCCGCAGCGTGGCAGCCGGCGTGCTGGTGCCGTGCTGCGCGTCGAAGCTCATCGTCGGGACATTGGCCTGCAGGCTGACCTGCTGCCCGGCCTGCAGCGCGACGTGGCGGATCGCCTGGCCGCCGGCTTCGCAGGCTGCCTCGTCTCGTGACGTGCAACGGCACGCGTCGATCGCTCCGACATAGACGACGTAACAGTTCGACGGCGTCGTCACGCCGCGAAAGCCGATGCGCACATTCTGGTTGCGGCCGATGGCTTCGCTGCGCGCGAGGCGCAGGTCGGCCGCGAGTTCGTTCGCGACGCCTTCGAGCCGCCGCACCTCCATCCAGCGCTGCAGGTTCGGCGCCGCGATCAGCGCGAGCACGGTGCACACCGCCACGCACACCATCAACTCGATGAGCGTGAAACCCTCGGCCGATCGCGGCCTGGCAAGCTGAAACATGTTGGATCCCCCTGATGAACGGACGCGGACTTTAGGAAGTGCCGCGCCGCCGGCCACTCCCCCGATGGGGGGAGAAGGGGGTCAAAACCACCCTCGGATGTACCGGTACGTGAGGGGGTTTCAGGGGTTTTGTGTGATTTCGGGAGATGCGTACCGGTTCAGATGTCCCGGATCAGCTGCCGGAACTCATCGACGTCTTCGAAGCTGCGGTAGACCGATGCGAAGCGCACGTAGGCGACCTTGTCGATGCGCTTGAGCTCGCGCATCACCAGTTCGCCCAGGCGTGTCGATGGCACCTCCTTCGAGCCGCTGTTGAGCAGCTTGTCCTGGATGCGCTCCATCGCCGCGTCGATCTGCTCGACGCTGACCGGCCGCTTGCGCAGCGCGAGCGTCATCGAGGCACGGATCTTCGAGGCGTCGAAATCGGCGCGCGTGCCGTCCTTCTTGAYGACGGACGGCAGCGCGATCTCGGCGCGCTCGTAGGTGGTGAAGCGCTTGTCACAGCTCTGGCAGCGGCGGCGCCGGCGCACGACATCGCCCTCATCGGACTCGCGCGTCTCGACGACCTGCGTTTCCTCGTGACTGCAGAACGGGCAGCGCACGGCTCAGCGGCCGGTGACCGGCAGGCCGGTCATCCGCGGTACACCGGGAAGTCGCGCGTCAGCGCGGCCACCTTGGCCTTCACCGCTTCGATCACCGACTCGTCGTTCGGCTTGTCCAGCACGTCGGCGATCAGGTGGGCGGTGGCGCGGGCCTGCTCCTCCTTGAAGCCGCGCGTCGTGAAGGCCGGGCTGCCCAGGCGGATGCCGCTGGTGACCATGGGCTTCTGCGGGTCGTTCGGGATGCCGTTCTTGTTGCAGGTCATGTGGGCGCGGCCCAGCAGCGCCTCGGCTTCCTTGCCGGTCAGGTTCTTCGGGCGCAGGTCGACCAGCATCACGTGGCTCTCGGTGCGGCCGCTGACGATGCGCAGGCCGCGCTCGATCAGCGTCTCGGCCAGCACGACCGCGTTCTTCGCGACCTGCTGCTGGTAGACCTTGAATTCAGGCGCCAGCGCTTCCTTGAAGGCCACCGCCTTGGCGGCGATCACGTGCATCAGCGGGCCGCCCTGGATGCCGGGGAAGATCGCGCTGTTGATCTTCTTCGCGATGGCTTCGTCGTTCATCACGATGATGCCGCCGCGCGGGCCGCGCAGGCTCTTGTGGGTGGTCGAGGTGACGACATCGGCATGCGGCACCGGGTTCGGGTAGACGCCCGCGGCGATCAGGCCGGCGTAGTGCGCCATGTCGACCATGAAGTACGCGCCGACCGCCTTGGCGACCTTGGCGAAGCGCTCGAAATCGATGCGCAGGCTGTAGGCCGAGGCGCCCGCGATGATCAGCTTCGGCTTGTGCTCGTGGGCGAGGCGCTCCATCGCGTCGTAGTCGATCTCTTCCTGGGCGTTCAGGCCGTAGCTGACGACCTTGAACCACTTGCCGCTCATGTTCAGCGCCATGCCGTGCGTCAGGTGGCCGCCTTCGGCCAGGCTCATGCCCATGATGGTGTCGCCRGGCTGCAGCAGGCCGAAGAACACCGCCTGGTTGGCCTGCGAGCCGGAATTGGGCTGCACGTTGGCGTGGGCCGCGCCGTAGATCTGCTTGACGCGGTCGATCGCGAGCTGCTCGACGATGTCGACGTACTCGCAGCCGCCGTAGTAGCGCTTGCCGGGGTAGCCCTCGGCGTACTTGTTGGTCAGCTGGCTGCCCTGCGCGGCCATCACGGCCGGCGAGGCGTAGTTCTCCGAGGCGATCAGCTCGATGTGATCTTCCTGGCGCTGGTTCTCGCTCTGGATCGCGGCGAAGAGCTCGGGGTCCACCTGGGCGACGGTGGAGTGGGTGCGGTCGAACATGGCTGGCAGTCCTCTTCAACAGAAGACCCCGGGGCGGATCATGCGAGGCGGACTCACATGGCCACGGGGCTGCCCAGGCGAACGGCTGAACCGGTGCCGGAAACCCGGAACCGGCTGCGCTTCCCGGTGGTTCACCACCTCAGGCCGACGGGCGTCACGCTGATCGTGACATCCCGGACCCCATCGCCAGTTGCGCAGCCCGCGGAGTGTACCGCGGCCCCTGCCGCCTCAGCGCAGCGAGGCCACCTGGTGCATCGTGTGGGCTTGCGAAGCGATCGGCGCTGCCGACACCGGCGTCGGCTCGATGACCGCCGGCTCGGCCTGCAGCGGCGTGCTCGGCAGCGCGACCGGCGTCGGCACCACCAGCGGCGCGAACACCGGCACCGACTTGCCGTCGGCCACCATGCGCAGGTGCTCGCGCTCGGCCAGCAC
>NZ_JBFUFP010000068.1:0-12517 GCF_056403375.1 Rhizobacter sp. P2_H2 | reverse complement strand
GTCAGCCTGCTGCCGGTGCACCAGGCGATCGACGAGGAACGCCTGGTGCGCATGGGGCTGCGCAACTACTGGGGCTACAACACCATCGGCTTCTTCTGCCCGAGCCCTGCGCTCGCATCGCCGGGCGCCTCGGCGCGCGACGAGTTCCGCGCGATGGTCAGGCGGCTGCATGCGGCCGGCATCGAGGTGATCCTCGACGTGGTCTACAACCACAGCGCCGAGACCGACGAGCTCGGGCCCACGATCCACTTCCGCGGCCTCGACAACGCCGCGTACTACCGGCTGCGGCCCGACAACCCCGCGCTGTACGTCAATGACACCGGCACCGGCAACACGCTGAACCTGGGCCATCCGCGCGTGCTGCAGCTGGTGATGGATTCGCTGCGCTTCTGGGTCGGCGAGATGCACGTCGACGGCTTCCGCTTCGACCTCGCGCCGGTGCTCGGCCGCAGCCGGATCACCGGCGGCGGCTTCGACGCCGACGCCGCGTTCTTCCACGCGATCGCGCAGGATCCGCTGCTGTCCACCGTGAAGCTGATCGCCGAACCGTGGGACATCGGCTTCGGCGGCTACCAGCTCGGCCAGTTCCCAACCGGCTGGGCCGAATGGAACGACCGCTTCCGCGACACGGTGCGCAGCTTCTGGCTGCGCGGCGAGACCACGCGCGGTGACCTGGCGCAGCGGCTGTGCGCCTCGTCGGACCTGTTCCAGGTGCATGGTCGGGCGCCGGCCGACTCGGTCAACTTCATCGTCGCGCACGACGGCTTCACGCTGGCCGACCTGGTCAGTCACGAGCGCAAGCACAACGAGGCGAACGGTGAAGGCAACCGCGACGGGCACGACCACAACCACAGCTGGAACGCCGGCGTCGAGGGCCCGAGCGACGACCCGGTGGTGCGGGCCTTGCGCGGCCGGCTGCAGCGCGCGCTGCTGGCCACGCTGCTGCTGTCGCAGGGCACGCCGATGCTGTGCGCCGGCGACGAACTCGGGCATTCGCAGGGCGGCAACAACAACGCCTACTGCCAGGACAACGCGACCAGCTGGATCGACTGGTCGCGTGCCGATGAAGCGCTGATCGCGTTCACCGCGCAGGTGCTGGCACTGCGCCGCGCGCACCGGCCGCTGGCCGACCGCTGGTACAGCGGCGTCGCCGATGCGCAGGGCCGCGTCGACCTCGGCTGGCTGCAGGCCGATGGCACGCCGCTCGCGGGCGAGGACTGGGGCGATCCGGCGCAGCGGGTGCTCGGTGCCCGCATCGGCGCACCGGGGCAGCCCGGCGAGGCCCTGCTGCTGATGATGAACGCCGGCGACACCGACCTGCCGTTCGCGCTGCCACCCGGCCGCTGGCGGGTGCTGCTCGACACGGCGGCCGTGTCGCCGCAGCAGCCGATGGTGCACACTCCGCTGGCGCTGGCGGCACACAGCCTCGTGCTGCTGGTCTTTGCCACCGTGACCCAGGGACAGCCACCATGAGATTCCCCCGCGCCAGCGGCGTGCTGCTGCACCCCACCTCGCTGCCAGGCCCGCACGGCAGCGGCGATTTCGGGCCGGCCGCGTACCACTTCGTCGACTGGCTCGCGACGGCGCGGCAGCGGCTGTGGCAGATGCTGCCGCTGGGCGGCATCGGCCCGGGCAACTCGCCCTACATGAGCAGCTCGGCCTTTGCCGGCAACGTGCTGCTGATCGACCTGGCCGAGCTCGGCCGGCACGGCTGGCTGACCGCCGACGAGCTGCTGCCGCCCGACGGCATCGAGGCGCACCGGCTGAACTTCGCGGCCGTCTGGCCCTACCGCATGGACCGGCTGGCGCGCGCCGCACGGCGCTTCGCGGCCACCGTCACGCCGCAGCAGGCGCACGAGCTGCAGGCCTTCTGCACCGAACACGCGAGCTGGATCGACGACTACGCGCTCTTCATGGCGCTGGCCGACCACCACGACTGGGCGCCGTGGTGCGACTGGGGTGCCGGCCTCGCGCAGCGCGAGCCGGCCGCGCTCGCGGCGGCGCGCCTGCAGCATGCCGAACGCATCGCGTTCTGGAAGTTCTGCCAGTGGCAGTTCTTCGTGCAATGGGAGCGCCTGAAAGACCACGCGACCAGCCGCGGCGTGCAGGTGATCGGCGATGCGCCGATCTTCATCGCCTACCAGAGCGCCGAGGTGTGGGCGCGGCAGGACCTGTTCGAACTCGATGCGACGGGGCAGCCGACGGTGGTGGCCGGCGTGCCGCCGGACTTCTTCAGCGAGACCGGCCAGCGCTGGGGCAACCCGCTGTACCGCTGGAGCGCGCATGCGGCCGAGGGCTATGCGTGGTGGGTGGAGCGCATCCGCCGCACCTTCGAGCTGGTCGACATCGTGCGCATCGACCACTTCCGCGGCTTCGCGAGCTACTGGGAGATCCCGGCCAGCGAAGAGACCGCGATCCGCGGCCACTGGCGGCCGGGGCCGGGCGAGGCCTTGTTCGATGCCATCGCCGAGGCACTGGGCACGCTGCCGATCATCGCGGAGGACCTGGGCGTCGTGACGCCGGACGTCGAGGCGCTGCGCCGCAAGTTCTCGCTGCCCGGCATGCGCATCCTGCACTTCGCGTTCGGCGGCGACAGCGCCAACCCGTTCCTGCCGCACAACCACGAGGCCGACACCGTCGTCTACAGCGGCACGCACGACAACGACACCAGCCTCGGCTGGTGGGCCACCGCCACCGAGGCACAGCGGCGCCATGCGTCGGCCTACCTGCCGACCGACGGCGCCGACATCGCCTGGGACCTGATCCGCACCGCCTGCGCGTCGGTGGCCGATACCGCCGTGCACCCGATGCAGGACGTGCTGCGGCTGCCGGGCACCGACCGCATGAACTTCCCCGGCAAGCCCTCGGGCTACTGGGAATGGCGCTTCAGCTGGGACCAGGTGAAGCCGGTCCATGCGCACGAGCTGGCGCTGCTGACGCGGCTGTATGGGCGCGACGGGGTCGTGCCCGCCTGAGCCGGCGGTTCAGAGAAACCCCAGCTTCGTCGCGCTCCCGAAGTTCGCCAGGTTCGGCAGCACCGTGCGCAGCTGCGCATCGCTCGCGCCGAACCAGCCGAGCATCGTGGCCGCGTACTGGTCCACCGACGAGGTCGGGATCCAGCGGCCCTGCTGCTCCCAGGTGTCGACGCCGACATCGTTCGGCCCGCCGAGCGTGAGGTCGGGGTAGCTGCCGTAGCCGCGCCCGCCCTTCACCGCGCCGCCCACCACGAGGTGGTGATTGCCCCAGGCGTGATCGGTGCCCATGCTGTTGTTCGGCACGAAGGTGCGGCCGAAATCGCTCTGCGTGAAGGCCGTCACCGATTCGCCCAGGCCCAGCGCCTTCATCGCGCGGTAGAACGCGCCCAGCGCATCGCCCAGCTCCTTCAGCAATTGCGCATGCTGGCCGTCGGCCGGGCTGCCGTCGACGGCCTGGTTGCCGTGCGTGTCGAACGCGCTCATCTGCGCGAAGAAGATCTGCCGGTTGCCCTGCACCGTCGCGTTGCCCGACACCAGCTTCGCGATCTGGTACAGCTGGCGGCCGAGGCCGGTGCCGATCTTGCCGCCCGAGATCAGCGGTGCGAAGGCGGTGTCGATCGCGGCGGTGGCCCCGGCGCCGCCCGGCACGATCTTCACCAGGCCCGAGAGCCGGTCCGACACGCTGAAGGCGTCGCGTTGGATCGCCGTGTAGGCATTGGCCAGCGCGAGCTCTTGCTGCTGCTGGTACATCGCATCGATGGCCGCCTTGCGCTCGGCCTTCCACGCGACCTTCAGGTCTTCGGGCTGCATCTCGTAGGCGCCGAAGGTGTCGCCCGGCGTGTTCGGCAGCACCAGCGGCGTGTGCGTGCGCGAGATGCCGAAGCGCGGCGTGCCGCTCAGCGAGATCACCGGATTCACGGTGGCCAGCGCGTCCGAGGCGCGGCCGCCCCAGCCGGTGGGCTCGAGCGAATCGCCGGTGCCGTTCTCCCACAGGTACTGCTGGTCGGAGTGCGAGTACAGCGAATCGGGCAGCACGCCGACGCTGGACGACGCGGCGCGGAACTCGGCCTTGGTCAGCGGCTTGATCAGCGGGCCGACGTTGAACACCGGCGCGATGTGGCCGTCGTCGGCCGCGGCCTGCAGGCCGGCCAGCGCCGGGTGCAGCCCGTAGGTCATGCCGGCCAGCGGCACCAGGCGGCTGCTGGGGATCGCCAGCTTGCCGCGCACGGCGGCGTACTGGTTGTAGCGCGCCGCATCGGTCGGCACGACGGTGTTCAGGCCGTCGTTGCCGCCGTACAGGAAGATGCACAGCAGCGCCTTGTAGTCGGCGGCATACGCGGGGCGCGCGCCCAGCAGGTTGCCCAGCGTGCCGGCGCCGAGTGCACCGGCCAGGCCCAGGCCCGAGCGCGCCAGCCAGCGCCGTCGGTTCATGAGGATCTTCGGGTCGTTCATGGCGGGCGTCCTAGCGTTGGATCTGGTAGTCGGGAGAGGCGTAGACCAGGTAGGCCGCGCGCTTGACGCGGCTGGTCTTCCAGTTGTTGCCGTCGGTGGCCTGCGTCCAGCGCTCGACGGCCTTCACCACCGAGGCGCGCGGCGTGGCCGGCAGCAACCGGCCGAGCGCCACCATCGAGATGCGGTCGACCAGCACGCCGGCATCGTCGGCCGAATCGGTGAACGACGCGAGGTTCACCTTGGTGCCGGTGGCGCCGGGGATCGATGCATCGACGCCGCTGCCGCCCCAGTCGATCAGGTACAGCAGGTAGTTCATGCGCGCGAGCGCGGTGTTGGCGTTGTGGATGCCGAAGGCCGAGCCGACCAGGCCGCCGGTGCCGGCCACCGGGTAGTCGGGCGGGTAGTCGCTGAAGATCGACGGCGGGTTGAAGACCCGCTGCTGCAGGTTGCCGCCCCAGTACCAGTTGAAGGGTTCGCCGTCGGTGGTGCCGTTCAGCCCGCGCAGCACGCCGGTGAACATCAGCACCGGCTCGCGCAGCTTGCCGCCCTGCGCGGGGACGCTGTCGCCGCGCGCCTCGGCATCCAGCAGCACGGCCGCCACCGTGGCCGCCAGGTCGCCGCGCGCGCCGCTGCCGAAGCTCGCGAACCTGCCGTTGTTGAAGGCGGTCGCCACGCGCGCGACATAGGCCGGCGACGGGTTGCTGCTGACCAGGTGCTGGATCAGCTGGCGGCCGATGAACGGGCCGATGTTCGGGTGCGCCATCACGCTGTCGAGCACCGACTCCAGCGCGGCCGGTGCCTTGTGGCCGGCGGCCAGGCCCACGCCCGAGAGCAGCGTGCGCGCCTGCGTGTCGTGGTACTTGTCGATCGGCACCATGTCGCCGTTGTAGTAGCGGCAATTGGCACCCGTCGGCCAGCAGCCGTTCGGGTGCTTGCCGCCCGGCGGATAGGTCCAGCCGGTCAGCGCATAGGCATAGGCGCGCACCGTCTCGTTGTTGTAGGTCGGCTGGCACTTGCCGCCCTTCAGGCTGCCGTCGAGGTTCAGCTCGCAGGTGCCGATGCTGAACAGCTGTAGCAGCTCGCGCGCGAAGTTCTCGTTCGGCGCGCCCTTGTCGTTGTTGGCGTTGTTCAGGAAGTCGCCCATCAGCGGCGACAGCGTGATCTTCTTCAGCAGGTCGCGGTAGTTGCCGAAGGCGCTGTCGAGCATCGCGTTGTAGTAGTTGCGAAAGCCGTAGGTGCCCAGCACCTCGGCGTTATTCAGCGGAAAGAGCTGCTGGAACGCGAAGGTGACACGCTGGCGCAGCTGGTCGGGCTGGCCGACGGCGTTGCGGTAGAAATCCCACATCAGCGGATCGGTCGAGATGTAGTCGCGGAAGCAGTTCGGCTCCATCGCCGGCGTGYAGAAGTCCGGCCGGTCGACGTACTGGTGGTACTCGCCACTGCCCTTGCCGCTGGTGTAGCGCGAGGTCTTCAGCGCGAGCTGCTCGGCGATCCAGGCGCTGGCGCCCTTCGCCTTGATCGTCGCGACCAGCGCTTCGGTCGGGCCGAAGGTGGCCTGGTCGGCCAGGCGCACGGCATCGCGGGCGGACATCGGGCCGGGGGCTGGTGCTGGGGCCGGAGCCGGCGACGGGCTGGGGGCGGGAGCGGGTGCCGGGGACGGGCTCGGCGAAGGGGCCGGAGCGGGTGCCGGGCTCGGGGATGGGGCAGGAGACGGGGCAGGAGCCGGTGCGGGGCTCGGTGCCGGAGCCGGCGGCGTTCCGCCCACCGGATCGCCAGAAGAGGAACCGTTTCCACTTTCGTTGCCGCCGCAAGCGGCGACGACGGCGGTGAACAGAATTGCAACCGCCAGTGAGCCGCGGCGCCGAGCTATCGGCAGCAGGAGGGAGTTGGTATCGGAAGTGTCGCTGGACATGGAAACGTCCTGTGGCAAGAGTGGCAATTCGCGYGAGTTCGCGACCTGTTCGTCAAGCTGCGGGATCGCAATCCCGCATCGACGAACGCTCACCCGGACATTGCAGGAAGGGTGCCCGCTGCGCGCCGTCACCCCCCCAAAAGAGCGACCGGCAACCGCGCGAACGGAGGATGGCGGCGCACGCCGATCCGCGCGATGCTGTGCACACCCTGCCCTCCACGGAGCCCGCCATGCAGTTCGCCCCCCGTTCTCCGGTGACGACCCGGATGCCCCTCGCCCGGCCGCACCGCATGCCGAAGGCACGCAGCTCGTACCCGACGCTGTCGCTGGTGCGCCTGGGGCGCAGCCCGCTGCAGAAGCTGGCTTGGATCTTCGGGTTCGGTCGCTAAGTCTGGGTCTTCGCTCTAGAGGACGAGCCCCATGTCGACCGAGTCGTAGTACACGCCGTCGAACCGCATCCCGTGGCGCTTGACGCTCTCGCGCGCAAAGCCCAGCCCTTCATACAACCGGATCGCGCGCTCGTTGTCGGCCCGCACTTCCAGTTCGATGCGGGTCATGCCCTGGGCAGTCGCCTTGGCCAGGCAGGCCGAAAGAAGCCGCCGCCCGAGTCCCTTGCCTCGATAGGCAGGCAGCACGCCCATGCCGACCGTCCCTCGATGGCTGACGGCCGCGGCCCAGGCGGGGAAGATGTCGCACCAACCGACGACGACCGACCCATCAACCGCCACGAACTGCGCTGCGTCCGCGGCAACGTTCTCACGGACGAAGGCCTCGACCCGTGCGAGCGGAAGCGCCTCGATCTGGGCAAGGTACTTCTTCTCGCGCGCCACGGCATCGAGGCAGGCGTGGAATCCGCTGGCGTGGGATTCCGTGATGGGAACAATGTCGACACTCGGCAAGACAGGCCCCCTGCAACGGCTGTGCAGAGGGCATCGTAGCCGGGCCGAGGAGATCAGTCCTTGAAGAACGACAGCAGGTCCGGATTGATCACGTCCGGGTGCGTCGTGCACATGCCGTGCGGCAGGCCCGGGTAGACCTTCAGCGTGCCCTTCTTCAGCAGCTTGATCGCGAGCAGCGCCGAATCGGCGATCGGCACGATCTGGTCGTCGTCACCGTGCATCACGAGCGTCGGCACGTCGATCTTCTTCAGGTCTTCGGTGAAATCGGTCTCGGAGAAGGCCTTCACGCAGTCGTGGTGGGCCTTGATGCCGCCGGCCATGCCCTGCAGCCACCAGTGCTGGCGGATGCCTTCGGAGACCTTCGCATCCGGGCGGTTGTAGCCGTAGAACGGCAGCGTGATGTCGCGGTAGAACTCGGCGCGGTTGCCGGCCACGCCGGCGCGGATGCCGTCGAACACCTCGATCGGCAGGCCTTGCGGGTTGCTCTCGCTCTTCAGCATCACCGGCGGCACCGCGCCGATCAGCACGGCCTTGGCCACGCGCTTGCTGCCGTGGCGGCCCAGGTAGCGCGCCACCTCGCCACCGCCGGTGGAATGGCCGACGTGGATGGCATGGCGCAGGTCCAGCGCCTCGGTCAGCGCGGCCAGGTCGTCGGCATAGTGGTCCATGTCGTTGCCGTCCCAGGTCTGGGTCGAGCGGCCGTGGCCCCGGCGGTCGTGGGCGATCACGCGGTAGCCCTTCGAGAGGAAGTACAGCATCTGCGTGTCCCAGTCGTCGGAACTCAACGGCCAGCCGTGCGAGAAGACGATCGGCTGGCCCGTGCCCCAGTCCTTGTAGAAGATCTGGACGCCGTCCTTGGTGGTGATGGTGCTGTTGCCTTTGGTGTGCGAAGTCATCGTGTTGTCCTTCCTGTGAGTGGAGTGCCGGCGGCCCGGGTCACGGCATCGTGATGCTCGGCGTCGGCGATCGATTGCAACACCGGCAGATGACAGTGGCAACGATTTCCCACAAGAGAGAGATGCACCGTCGCAGTGCACACAGGGTGGTGTCGTTCTCATGCGCGAGAAACGGCGCGCGAACGATTTCAGGTTCTAGAGTCGCCGGCCTCATCACAGGGAAACGCGAATGACTCAGCTGAAATTCGAGACGCTATGGCAGAACTACCCTCGATTCAATCCCTGCGTGGATCCGAGCACGGGCAGCCCACCTCCGGGCTTCGACAACCAGTGCGCGATGCGGGTCGGCCGAGCGCTTGAACTGTCGGGCGTGTCGTTCGCATCGTTTCGCGGCAAGCGCTGCCCGTTCGGGTCGCCGCAGGGCGGGTTGATTGCAGGGGCCCAGGAACTGGCAAACTGGCTCGGTCCTTCATGCTTCGCCGGTTGCCCCGTCTACGAATCCTCCACCGGGGGCGAGGTGTTCGAGAAGATCTCCGGTCGCAGCGGCATCATCTTCCTGGCCAACTACTGGCGGCGCCCCGGAGAATCCGGTACGACCCGGACCGGCGACCACATCGATCTTTGGAACGGCTCCCGCATGACCGAATATTCCAGCTGGCTGCGCGTTCACTTCGGGGTGTCGTGGGATGGCTACTGGTCAGACTACCGACTGGCATCGAGAACCTTGTTCTGGGCGATCGCATGAAGAGAATGTTGGTCTCCTTCGCCTCCGGACTGGCAGGCCTCGCACTCTGTCTGCTGGCCGTCAGGCTGTCCGACGCCACGCAGCTCGCTCCGCAATTCCCCGCCCCAGCCGGCGAGGAGGACTTCGCCGTTCGCGCCGGCTGGTTCTTCTTCGCGGTCTGCCCGGTCTTCTTCCTGATCGGCGCGTGGATCGGCAACCGATCGCACGGCAGTCCGCGGCGCTGGCTCGCAGYGTGGGCAGGCGCCGTCATCGGCACGCTGCTCGTCTTCGCATGCGTCCGGCTGCTACAGCCCGTGCTCGACACCTTGACCGAGAGCGGCACTGCCACGCATGCCACGCTAGGCTTCTTCGTGGCATGGGCCGTCGCCACCGCCCTCGGCGCGTGGCTCAGCGCAAGCCGAGCCGCGTCAGCTTCTTGATCAACCCCACGCGCGAGATCCCGAGCCGCCGCGCCGCCTCCGACTGGTTGCCGCCCACCGCCGTCATCGCGTCGCGCACCAGGCGCAGTTCCAGCTCCGTCAGCGCGGCGTCCAGCGGGCCGGCCGCATCGCCACCCGGCGGAATGTGCGAGGCGCTCGCCACCTCGGCCGGGTCGCCACTGGCCAGCCGCAGCAGGTCGGCATCGACCTCGCGCTGGTCCGGCAGCAGCAAGGCGCCGGCCGATTCGACCACCGCCTTCAGCTCGCGCACGTTGCCCGGCCACTCGCGCGCGGTGAGCCAGGCCAGCGCCCCGGCCGACAGCCCGGCGCGCGGCGCCACGCGGTGCAGGAAGCGCGTCGCAAGCACCGGCACGTCGGCCGGCMGTTCGGCCAGCGACGGCGTGCGCAGCACCACGCCCTTCAACCGGTAGAACAGGTCCTCGCGGAACGCGCCGTCGCGCACCATCGCCTCCAGCTCGCGGTGCGTGGCCGCCACGACGCGCGCCTCGGCCTTCTTCTGCACCCGCCCGCCCACCGGCACGAAGCTGCCCTCCTGCAGGAAGCGCAGCAGCTTCACCTGCATCGGCGGCGGCATCTCGCCAACCTCGTCGAGGAACAGCGTGCCGCCGTGCGCCGCCTCCACCAGCCCCGGCTGGTCGCGGTACGCGCCGGTGAAGCTGCCCTTCATGTGGCCGAACAGCTCGCTCTCCAGCAGCTCGGCCGACAAGGCACCGCAATGGATCGCGACGAACGGCCCGCTCGCCCGCGCACTGCAGGCATGCAGCGCCCGCGCCACCAGCTCCTTGCCGGTGCCGGTGGGCCCCAGCACCAGCACGCTGACGCCGGTCTGCGCGACGCGCCGCACCATCGCCCGCAATTGCGCGGTGGCCGGCGCCTGGCCCACCATGCCGAGGTCGTCGGTCGCCTGCGTGCTGCGCAGCGTGGCGATCTCGGCATCGAGCCGTGCCTTGCGCAGCGCCCGCGCAACGACGAAGCGCAGCATGTCGGGATCGATCGGCTTGGTGAGGAAGTCCCACGCCCCCAGCTCGGTGGCGCGCAGCGCGAGCTCGTGCTCGCCGTGGCCCGTCAGCACGATGACCGGCACGCCGGCGAAGCGCGGGATCAGCTCCAGGCCGATCTCGGGGTCCATGTGCGGCGGCATCGCGAGATCCAGCAGCACCAGCTCGGGCCGCTGCCGCGCGAAGGCCTCGAGCGCCTGCTCGCCGTCGCCTGCGAGCGTGACCTCGTGGCCCAGCCCGCGCAGGAAGGTGCCGCCGAGACGCTGGAACGCGGCCTCGTCGTCAACCAGCAGCACGCGCCCCGCCTCGGGCGCGGTGTCATCGGTATCGCTCATGTCGCCCTCGGAAATCTCAGTGTGAAACAGGTCCGCCACGGCGCCCGCTCGGTCAGCGCGACGCTGCCGCCGTGCGCGTTCATCACGCGCGCGACGATCGCGAGGCCGAGCCCGGTGCCGCCCGGGCTGCGCGACGCGAACGGCTCGAACAGCCGCTCGCGCACCTCGGCCGGCACGCCCGGCCCGTTGTCGCAGACGTGCAGCAGCAGCGCATCGGCCGTGGTCTCAGCATCGATGTGCACGCCGGCGCCGTCGTGCTGCGCATCCGCGGCCGCGGTGCGCGCGTTCTCGACCAGGTTGGTCAGTGCCTGGTCGATGCGCCGCGCATCGGCCTCGACGATCAGCTCGCGGTCCAGCCCCGGGCCGAGGCTCAGCGCCGGCAGGCGGCGCGCCGCGGTGCGCACGTGCGCGGCCAGGTCGATCGGCGCGGTCACGAGCTTCCAGGGCTTCGCGTAGTCGAGCAGGTCGCGCGTCAGGTGCGAGATGCGCGCGACCTGGTCAGCCACCTCGCGCCGCGTCTCGGCGGGTGCCAGGGCCACCGCCATCGAGATGATGTTCAACGGGTTGCGGATGTCGTGCGCGACGGTGGCCGCCAGCGAGCCCAGCTCGGCGAGGCGCGCCTGCAGCTGCCGCTCGCGCTCGCGCTCGGCGATCTGGCGCGCCTGCTCGACGCGGGCCGCCGCTTCGGCGACGACGCTGCCGAACAGCTCGGCCACCTGGCGCGGGCCGGGCGGCGCGGCCTCCCAGCCGTGCAGCGCGGTGGTCCAGCCTTCAGGGCCCGCCAGGCACACCAGCGAAGGCGCGGATGCAGGAGCCTCCGGCAGCTCGCCCACATGCACCTCCACGCGCGTGCCGATGCGCTGGCTCAGCAACGCCGCGGCGCGCTCGGCCAGCGCCTGCGGCGTCTCGGGCGATTGCAGCGCGAGCCGCCACGCGCCCAGGTCGGCCGCCGACACCTCGCCGCCCGGGTACACCAGCCGCTCGGCGAAACGCCGCACCGGCCCGTTCAGCGCGAGGCAGCTGGCCGCCACCGCGAGGCCACCGATCCAGCGCGACTCGATCGGCAGCAGCGG
Organism: Rhizobacter sp. P2_H2; assembly: GCF_056403375.1. Taxonomy (NCBI): domain Bacteria; kingdom Pseudomonadati; phylum Pseudomonadota; class Betaproteobacteria; order Burkholderiales; family Sphaerotilaceae; genus Rhizobacter; species Rhizobacter sp. P2_H2. The sequence goes on along the minus strand of NZ_JBFUFP010000068.1, from coordinate 792 downwards.
CGTCACCGCGACGATCGCCGCGCCCAGCGCCAGCAGCAGCGCCCACACCAGCGCGCGGCGCGCCCAGGCATTGGCGACGAACACGCCGTAGCGCAGGATGCCGTAGACGAGGATCAGCGGATAGAACGGCAGCCCGAGCAGCGGGAACGGGTACACCGGCCAGTCGAGCACCGCGATGCCGTAGCCGGTGAGGCACAGCATGCCCCACAGGCACGATGCGGTGACGGCGGCGATCTGGTTGAAATACTGGTTGAAACCGGGCCGGCGCGCGCGCATCAGCGTGTGCAGCAGCACCGAGACGCCGCCGATGCCGAGGATCACCCACGCCATGCTGGCGATCCAGCCGCTGAGGTTGGCGATGGCTATCCAGCCGATGTCGCGGTGCGCGACCAGGTGCCCGGGCACCAGGATCTCGGCCGCGATCGTCGACACCGCCCCCAGCGCATACGCGGCCGCGACGCCGGCACGGCCGATCTCGACGCGACAGAACACCACGCAGAAGTGGAAGAAGAACGACGAGGTGAGCGGCGCGGTCGCGAGCAAGGCCATCGCGAGGCGCTCGACGCCGGGGCCGAACCAGTTCGGCAGCTCGTTGCCGGTGATCCAGATCGCGATGCCGGTCAGGAAGGCGGCCAGCAAGCGCGCCCCCGCCACCCGGTCGGCCCACCACAGCAGCACGCCGGCCAGGGTCAKGGTCTCGAACAGCGCAAAGGCCAGGGTGGCGTGGATCAGCATGCAGTGGTGACCTGTCAACCAGGTTGACGACGAGGGGTTCGCGCACTGTATACGAAG
>NZ_JBFUFP010000067.1:0-12571 GCF_056403375.1 Rhizobacter sp. P2_H2 | reverse complement strand
GCCCTGGCGACCGCCACGCCGCCGCCGCGGGTGCCGGCCGGGGCCACGCCGGCCGCCGCACCCGGCGTGCTGCGGGTGCTGGTCGTCGACGACAACGTCGACAGCGCCGAAAGCCTGGCCGAGGTGCTGGAGATGAGCGGGCACCAGGTGCGCGTCGCGCACGACGGCCCGGCGGCGCTGGCCGTGGCCGGCGAGTTCCGGCCCCAGGCCATCGTGCTCGACATCGGCCTGCCGGGCTTGAGCGGCCATGAAGTGGCGAAGCGCATCCGCGGCGAGGACTGGGGGCGCGCGATCCACCTGGTCGCGCTGAGCGGCTGGGGGCAGGCGGAAGACCGGAAGCGCTCGCGCGAGGCGGGCTTCGATGCGCACTTCGTGAAGCCGGTCGACCTGGACGAGCTGGAGGCGGTGTTACGGCGCGCGTCGGAGGGCGCGACGGCCGGCTGATCAGCCCTGCGGGCGCTGCCCCTCCCGCGTGATCACCGAAAACCGCCCGTCCGATTCCATGAACGCGCGCCGCACGTCGGCCAGGTTGCTGACGCCGTTCTGCCGCAGTTGCGACTGCAGGTCGTCCAGCGTCAGGAATTCTTGCCGCAAGTTGCGGTGCAGCACCCGGCCGTCGCGCACCAGCAGCAGCGGCGGCGGCTCGGCGAAGCGGCGCACCGCATCGAAGCGGAACGAGGCCCAGTCGAGCAGCCAGTTCCAGCCCATCAGCGTGAGCACCAGCACGCAGCCTTCGGGCACCGTGTCGTAGCCGCCGGCCATCGCGTTCTGCGACGCATCGGCGATCAGCACGACCAGCAGCACGTCGGCAATGCCGACCGAGCCGACGTCGCGCCGCAGCACGAAGCGGAACAGCGCGAACAGGAACCAGTAGATCAGCGTCCCGCGCACCACGAGTTCGAGCGGCGGGACGTTGAACGCGAAGATCGACAGGTCCATCGCGACAGGCGGTCCGGGACGCGTTCGTCAGTGCGCGGCGTCCAGCCTGGCCAGCAAGGTTTCCTTGCGTGCCTGCACCTGCTCACCCAGGTCCTTCAGGTCGAGCTTCGCCCGCACCTTCGGGAACAGCTCGTTCTGCTCTTCCTTCACGTGGTGGTCGATGTACTCGCCGAGCACCTTGACCTTGGCGTCGTACATGTCGTCGTCGGGCGAGCTCGATTGCAACTGGGCGATCAGGTCCTTCGCGCTCGCATGCTCGACGGTGGCTTCGTCGAGCAGGTCGTCCTTGTCCTGCAGTGCGTCGCGGCAGGCCGGGTAGAAGATCTCTTCCTCGATCTGCGCGTGCACCGTCAGCTTGTTGCAGATGTCGAGCGCCAGCGCCTCGCGTTCGCTGGCATCGGCTTCGGCCTTCGCGAGCTTCTCGTACTCGGCGAACAGCTTCTTCACCTCGGCGTGGTCGGCGCGCAGCAGCTTGATCGCATCGGCCGGCGGTGCCTTGCGGGTGCGCGTGGCGGTGGCGGTGTGCGAACGGGTGGCGGTGTGGGATGTCGGCATGGGAACTCCTGTTAAGTGACCCCTCCAATCTATGCACTCGAACCGCATCCGCTGTAGGAGAAGCACGCGACTGTGAGTGCGAACTTGCGAGCCCTGCACAGGTACGCCGTTTGCCCATGATCGTCACGCCACGACAGGGACAGCCCATGACCACCCGATACATCGATGACCACGGCAGCACCGCGCGGCTGACCGACAACCCACGCCCCGCGCGGCCGCTGTCGCACGTCGGCAAGGCGGTTGCCGACTGGCTCCGCACACCGGGCAAGGCGGGCCGCTACGGCTTGCTGCTCGCCGGGGCCAAGGTGTTTCTCGGCCGCCATCGTCCGAGCGGCAAGCGTGTCGCCGCCGGTGTCGGCATCGCCGCGGCGCTGGTCGCCGCTGTCTGGATCCTCGGCCGCCCGCGGCGCTGAGCATCCCCCACTTCAGGAGACTGCAATGACCAAGCCCGCCAGCCCCTCCACACCGCGCCCGTCGAACAAGCCACGCAGCATCCACGACGCCGGCAGCCCCGACACCAAGCACGGCCCGAAGGCCGGCACCAACCCGGATGGCGCGACGCCCGCCGAACTGCCGTCGGCCGAAGCCGGCAAGGCCAGCCTGCACAAGCCGGCGCCACCCGACCTGCAGTCGACCCAGCCGCGCAAGACGCCCTGAAGACGAGAACCCGAAGGACACCCCATGCCGAAGACTCCCCCGAAGACCTCCGCCGGCAAGCGCCGCCCGATTCCGCCGAGCCCGGCCGGCCAGGAGCGCCAGGCCGTCGAGGTGCAAGCCCTGGCGGCGGCGATCCCGTACAACGCCAACAAGCCGAACGAGATCGGGCGCGACAACGCGATCGCGCCGCCCGTCGGGCAGCGCAGCCAGCTGTCATCGGCCTCCACCGGTGCCGGCACGCTGAGCGAGGCCAACGACACCGGCAAGACCGGTGAGGGCGGCGACGCTGCGCCGTCGCACGAAGGCTTCGGCTCGCTGCAGCGCGTGCGCGCCGATGCCGACGGCGAGGTGCTGACGACGAACCAGGGCGTCGCCGTCGGCGACAACCAGAACTCGCTGAAGGCCGGGCTGCGCGGGCCGACGCTGCTCGAAGACTTCATCCTGCGCGAGAAGATCACCCACTTCGACCACGAGCGCATCCCGGAGCGCATCGTGCATGCGCGCGGCTCGGCCGCACATGGCTACTTCGAGTGCTACAAGCCGCTGACCAGGCTGACGCGCGCCGCACCCTTCGCCGACGCCGGCAAGCGCACGCCGGTGTTCGTGCGCTTCTCCACCGTGGCCGGCGAGCGCGGCTCGATCGACACCGCGCGCGACGTGCGCGGCTTCGCGATCAAGTTCTACACCGACGAGGGCAACTGGGACCTGGTCGGCAACAACATCCCGGTGTTCTTCATCCAGGACGCGATGAAGTTCCCCGACCTGGTCCATGCGGTGAAGCCCGAGCCGCACAACGGCATGCCGCAGGCCGCCTCGGCGCACGACACCTTCTGGGATTTCGTCTCGCTGATGCCGGAGTCGACCCACATGCTGATGTGGGTGATGTCCGACCGCGCGATCCCGCGCAGCTACCGGATGATGCAGGGCTTCGGCGTGCACACCTACCGCTTCGTCAATGCGCGCGGCGAATCGAGCTTCGTCAAGTTCCATTGGAAGCCGCTGCTCGGCACGCACTCGCTGGTGTGGGACGAAGCGGTGAAGCTGGCCGGTGCCGATGCCGACTACCACCGGCGCGACCTGTGGGAGGCGATCGAGGCGGGCGACTACCCCGAGTGGGAGCTCGGGCTGCAGGTGTTCAGCGAGGCGCAGGCCGAGGCCTTCAGCTTCGACGTGCTCGACGCCACCAAGATCATCCCCGAGGAGCTGGTGCCGCTGCAGCCGGTGGGCCGCCTGGTGCTGAACCGCAACCCGGACAACTTCTTCGCCGAGACCGAGCAGGTGGCGTTCTGCGTCGCGCACGTGGTGCCGGGCATCGACTTCAGCAACGACCCGCTGCTGGCCGGGCGCATCCACTCGTACGTCGACACGCAGATCTCGCGGCTCGGCGGGCCGAACTTCCATGAGATCCCGATCAACGCGCCGCTCGCGCCGGTGCACAACAACCAGCGCGACGGGATGCACCGGCAGGCGCTGAACCGCGGGCGGGTCGCCTACGAGCCGAACTCGCTCGGCGGCGGGTGCCCGTTCCAGGCCGGCTCGAAGGGCTTCGTGTCGTTCCCGCAGCCGATCGACGGCGAGAAGCTGCGCGGCAAGCCGGAGAAATTCGCCGACCACTACACGCAGGCCACGCTGTTCTACAACAGCCAGACGCCGGTGGAGCAGGCGCACATCATCGGCGGCTTCCGCTTCGAGCTGAGCAAGGTGACGGTGCCGGCGGTGCGCGAGCGCATGGTGGCCTCGCTGATCAACGTCTCGAAGCCGCTGGCCAAGGCCGTCGCCGACGGGCTCGGCATGGCGTTGCCGCCGCCGTTGCCGCGCGCGCTGCCGAAGCCGGCACGGCCGGAGGTGACGGTGTCGCCGCCGCTGTCGCTGGCGGCACGGCCGGGCGAGGGCGGCGTCCGCACGCGCCGCATCGCGCTGCTCGCGGCGCATGGCGTGGCCGGCAAGCCGATCGCGAAGCTGCTGGCCGCGTTGCGCAAGGCCGGCGCGGTGCCGACGGTGGTCGCGCCGCGCATCGGCGCGGTCACCACGGCCGACGGCGAGCCGCTGGAGGCCACCGGCTCGCTCGAGAACTCGCCGCCGGTGCTGTTCGACGCGGTCGTGCTGCCCGATGGCCCGAAGGGCGTCGAGGTGCTGCTCGGGCTCGGGCAGGCGCTGGAATATGCGACGCTGACGTGGCGCCATGGCAAGACGCTGCTGGCGCTCGGCGCCGGCCGCGCGCTGATCGAGAAGGCGCAGGTGCCGACCACGCTCGGCGATGGCTCGCCGGACCCCGGTGTGCTGTTCGGCAGCGGCGACGACAAGACGGCACAGGCCTTCATCGCGGCGGTGGCGAAGCACCGCCATCCGCAGCGCGAAGGGGATCCGCCGCGGGTGTGATCCGGGACGCTACTTCGGCCGGGGCGGCTTCAGCGCCGCATCCAGCCGCGAGAGCGTGCCGCTTCGCAGCTGCGCCACGGCCGCCAGCACGGCCTGCGCGACCTGGCGGGTCTCCTGCTGGAACGCGGTATCGGCATCCAGCGTCTCGTGGCTGTTGAAGTACGGCTCGAAGTAGCCCAGGTAGCGCGCGAGCTGCGCACCATCGCCCGCATCGACGAGCCCCATCCAGTCCAGCCAGTCGGCAAGCGCATGCCGCTGCTGCTCGACGCCGGCCACGTCGCCATGCACCACCAGGCCGTACACGCGGCCGGCCAGGTGCTTCGGAAAATCCCAGCCGCGCTCTTCGATCGCCTTCGCCTCGGCCGCCTTCTTGCCGTGCGTGCTGCTCGGGTCCGGGTTGCCGCCATCGGCGCAGACCAGCCGGTCGATCATCAGCTTCAGCGGGCTCGGGGACTGGTACCAGTAGGTCGGCGCGACGATCACGATGCCGTGCGCGCTGACCCAGCGCTCGTAGATCTCGGCCATCCAGTCGCTCGCCTGGTCGAGTGCATGGTTCGGGTAGCAGCTGCACGGCCAGTGGCACAGCGGCATCGCGGTGCCGACGCAGCCCTTGCACGGATGGATGCGGCGCCCGTACTCCGAGGTCACGAGGCTCAGGTCCAACAGGTCGGCATCGACGCCGGCGCGCACGACCTCCTCGCGCACCAGGCCGCCCAGGCGCCAGGTCTTCGACATCTCCCCGGGGCAGGTGCCGTCGTTGCGGGCGCTGCCGCAGATCACCAGCACGCGCGAGCGCGTGCCGGGCTTCGCCCAGTTCGCCTGCGCGGCCTTCAGGCGCTGGTGCGTGTCGAGCCACTCGACCGAGGTCTCGTAGCCCGGGTCCGCGAAGCCCGGGCCGGCGGGCCGGGTGACGGGCGCCTTGCGCCCTTCGTCGACGGCGAGCCAGGCGATGGCCTCGAGCCGCGCGATGGCCGCGCGCTCGCCGTCGTACGCCGGATCCGCCCAGCGCTGCCGGAAACGCCGGCCGAACTCGTCGCGCGTCAGCGGCGTGTCGGCCTGGCCGGTACGGACCTCGGTCATCTCAAGGGCACGCCATCAGTGGAAGAACAGCGCGATCAGGATGATGATCGGAATGGGGACGCCGAGGAAGAACAGCAGCAGGGATCGCATCGGATGTCTCCGGTTGATGGTGAATTCAGAGGTCGCGCTGGCGGCCGCCCCAGGTCGCGCACAGGCTCGCGACGAAGGCGCCGGCCAGCAGCGAGATGAACAGCCACAGCGACGCGTAGGCCGAGGCCTTGCGCGCGCTGTCGGCGGTGTCGCGGGCCCGCGCCTGCGCATCGTTCAGCGCGGTCTGCAGCCGGGTCCAGGTGTCGGTGACGCGCTTCTCGGCATCCGCCTGCGACAGGCCGGTGCGCTGCGAGATCAGCTGGCCAAGGTAGCGCGTGTCGTCGGTGGGCAGCGTCGCAGCGCGGCCGGCGGTGGCGAAGATGCGCGTCACCTCGGCGAGCGGCGGCGCGTCGGTGGCGGTGACCGTCGCGTTGGCGTCGCGGCGGAACAGCGCGTCGGCGTGGTAGCTCATCAGCTCGGAGGAGCCGCCGGCCGCGGCGGCCGTCGCCACCGTTGCACCGGCCGCGCCGCCGACGCGCGCGGTCGTGCCGACGATGCCGCCGATCGCGCTGCCCAGCAGCGCCGCGGTGGCGAGCGATGCGACCGCCCACGCGAGGAAGCCATGCGCCGTGTCGCGGAAGTAGATCTCGTCGGCAGCGGTGTCGGCCCAGCGCGTGCGCAGCCGGCCGGCCAAGTAGCCGCCCATCCCCGACGCGGCGAGCTGCGTCAGCGTGACCCACAGGATCGTGCCGGCGCCGACGGCGGCGGCGCTGGCGCCGTCGCGCGCCCACGGCGAGATCGACGACAGGCCGAGCCCGACGCCGAGCACCAGCAGGATCAGCGACAGCGCGGCCGCCGCGGCCGCACCGGCGAGCACAGCGCCCCACGACACCGCGCTGCGGGGCGCCGCCTCGGTCCGCTGGGCCGGCGCGGGAGCGGCGCGAGGACCGGTGGAGATGCCGACGCTTTCGACGTTCTGATAAGCCATGACCGTGGTCTCCTGAAGGGGATGGATCCATCGTCGTCGTGCGCCGCGGCGCTGCGCGTCGGACTGCGATGGCACGCGCTGTAGGAATAGGGCGCGACCGGCGGCCCGACGTCACCGAAGCCGCCGGCCGGCCCTTACAGTGGCTTCAACCCAGGAGCACGCCATGTCGAAACGCCAACACAGCACGCTCGCGCAACGCAGTGCCGAACTCGCCTTCGCGGTGCCGCCGGTGATGGCGCACCGCATCGCCCGCATGGCCTTGGCGGGCGCCGCGCCCTCCCCCCGCGACCAGCGCGAGTTCAAGCTGATGAGCGCCGAGAAGACCGCCGCCTTCCAGCAGTCGTGGATGGCGATGGGGCTGCAGGTGTGGCGCGCGCAGCAGGCCTTCGCGGTGTTCTGGTGGCGCGCCTGCCTGTCGCCCTGGGGCCCGCCGTCGGCGCAGGCGATCGGCACGCACCTGCAGTCGGCCGCGCTCGGCGTGCTCGGCCAGGGCCTCGCGCCGGTGCACCGCACCGCGGTGGCCAATGCGAAGCGGCTGTCCAGAACCCGGCTGCGATGACGATGGACACGCCGCCGCTGATGCTGGTGCTGCTGCTGGGCGCACTGCTGCCGGTGGCGGTGTGGCTGGGCTGGTCGCTGCACTGCTCGCGGCGGCTGCATCGCCATGAAGTGGGCGAGCGGCAACGCACCGCGCAGCTGCTGCTCGATGCGCAGGTGCGGCACACCGAACTGCAGTCGCAGCTCGAGGCCCTGGTCGCCGCGCGCACCGCCGCGCTGCAGGCCAGCGAGGCGCGCATGCGCACGATCTTCGCGACCAGCTTCCAGTACCAGGGCCTGCTGGCGCTCGACGGCAGCGTGCTCGACGCCAACGAATCCTCGCTGCGCGGCATCGAGTCGACGCTCGACACGGTGATCGGCCGCCCGTTCTGGGACACGCCGTGGTTCGCCCGCACGCCGGGCATGCCGCAGACGGTGCGCCAGGCGGTGCAGGCGGCGGCCCAGGGCCACAGCCTGCGCCAGGAGATCCGGCTGCTGCTGCCGGCCGGCTGGCGGCAGTTCGACTTCGCGATGCGCCCGGTGCACGACCGCGACGGCGCGGTGGTCGCGATCGTGCCCGAGGCGGTCGACGTCACCGAGCGCCACCAGGCCGAGGAGCGCCTGCGCCAGGCACAGAAGATGGAGGCCGTCGGCCAGCTGACCGGCGGCGTCGCGCACGACTTCAACAACCTGCTGCAGGTGATCTCGGCCAACCTGCACCTGGTGTCGCGCCTCACGCACGCCGACGAGAAGGTCATGCAGCGCCTGGCCAGCGCCACCGACGCGGTGCGCCGCGGCGCCAAGCTGGCGAGCCAGCTGCTGGCCTTCGGCCGCCGCCAGGCGCTGGCGCCGCGGGTGGTCAACGTCGGCCGCTTCATCCACGGCATCGAGGACCTGGTGCGCCGCTCGATCGGCGAGGGCGTCGAGGTCGAGGCCATCGTCTCCGCGGGCCTGTGGAACACCTTCGTCGACCCGACGCAGATCGAGAACGCGCTGCTGAACCTGGCGATCAATGCGCGCGACGCGATGGATGGCAATGGCCGGCTGACGATCGAGGTCGGCAACGCCTTCCTGGACGACGACTACGTGCGCGGCCAGGTCGACGTGAAGCCGGGCCAGTACGTGATGCTGGCCGTCAGCGACACCGGCTGCGGCATGACGCCGCAGGTGCTGGCCCAGGTGTTCCAGCCGTTCTTCTCCACCAAGCCGACCGGCAGCGGCACCGGGCTCGGGCTGTCGATGGTCTACGGCTTCGTGCGCCAGTCGGGTGGCCATGTGAAGATCTACAGCGAGCCCGGGCACGGCACCACCGTCAAGCTCTACCTGCCGCGTGCGCACGAAGGCGCCGACGCGGTCGACGCGACGCCGGGCAGCGGCACCGGCGCCGGCGGCGACGAGACCGTGCTGGTCGTCGAGGACGATGCCGCGGTGCGCGGCGCCACCGTCGAGATGCTGCAGGAGCTCGGCTACCGGGTGCTGAAGGCGGGCGATGCCGACCAGGCGCTGGTCGTGATCGACGATGCGGTGGCGCACCACGCGGCGATCGACCTGCTGTTCACCGATGTCGTGATGCCCGGCCGCCTGAAGAGCCCGGAGCTCGCCGACAAGGCGCGTGAACGATTGCCCGGCATCGCGGTGCTGTTCACGTCCGGCTATGCGCAGAACGCCATCGTGCACGGCGGGCGGCTCGACCCGGGTGTCGAGCTGTTGCCCAAGCCCTACACCGCGCAGGCGCTGGCGACCAAGGTGCGCGCGGTGCTGGACCACGGGCAGTGACCATCCGCGGCACCCTGGAACAAGAAGTGTCCGCCGGCCGACGCAATCGGCACCTGACGCTTTTTGAAGGGCGCGGGCGCAGCGTGTCGATGGCCGCGGCAAACGCAGCGCCGGCGCGGCCCGGCCGAAAGCGGGGACTGACAAATCGCGGCCGCGGCGGTTGGCCCGCCATGGACCGCTTCTTGCCATTCATCCGACATCGCGCCGATGGTCGGCGTTCCTCCAGGGATGGAATCGATGTCTTCCAGAAAACCTGGTGCCGAGGATGCGGCGCCGATGTTCCAGCGACTGTGGTCCCGCATCGGCGGTGCGCCGCTGCGGCACGACGCCGATGCCGCAGCGCCCTCGACGATCCAGGACACGGGGTTCCCGTCGGGCAGCGCCTGGGCGGACACCGTGATCGAAGACGACCGGCGCGTGGCGCCCACCGATGATGCGAACAATGGCCTTTCGTGATGTCCTCTCCCGTGACGCGCGCCCCCGCGACGATGCCGCTGCTTCGTACCTCGATGACTTCGGTGATTTCAGTCAGAGTGGACGTGTCGTCGACGACACCCTGCCGCCCACCGAGGCTGCGCCACTGGCCGCTGCGCCCTGGCAGCTCGAGATGGGTGACACCGCCTCGCGCCGCATCGACACGCGCGATCCGATGGAGCCCCTGCGCTTCGACGGCATGGTGCTTCGCCCCTGGACGCGCGACGACGCCCGCGCGATGGCCGAAGCCGTCCGCGAATCGATCGGCACGATCGGCCGCTGGATGGATTGGTGCCACCCCGGCTACGGCGTGCGCGACGCGATCGACTGGGCCGATGACTGCGCCGACAGCCTGGCACAAGGCCAGGCCTGCGAGTTCGGGCTGTTCGACGAGCGCAGCGGCCGGCTGGTCGGCGGCGCCGGGCTCAACCAGTTCAACACCATCCACCGGGTCTGCAACCTCGGCTACTGGGTCCGCCAGTCGGCCCAGGGGCAAGGCATCGCGACCCGCGCCGCGCGTTCGCTGGCCAGCTATGGTTTCAGCGCACTGGGTTTCCAGCGCATCGAGATCGTCGTCGCCGAAGGCAACGAGCCGAGCCTTGCGGTCGCCCGCAAGCTCGGCGCGCAGTTCGAATGCCTCGCGCGCAACCGGCTGATGATCCGCGGCAACCCGGTGTCGGCGTGGGTGCATTCGCTGGTGCCCTGAAGGGGCATGACGACCCCTCGACCGGCGGGTACGCCGGTCGATCCCCCGGGGGGATGCGGGCCGGCTTGGGGCGGCCCGGCGCTCGGCCCTACGGAACCGCGGGGTAGGCGCCGGTCCCTTCCGGCCACGGCGTCAGCACCTCGACGCCGCTCTCGGTCACCGTGACCATGTGCTCCCACTGCGCCGACAGCGAGCGGTCGCGCGTGACCACCGTCCAGCCGTCGGGCAGCGTGCGCGTGCCGGCCTTGCCGGCGTTCAGCATCGGCTCGATCGTGAACACCATGCCCGGCGCGAGCCGCAGCCCCTGGCCGGGCTGGCCGTAGTGCGCGACCGTCGGCTCGTCGTGGTAGATGCGGCCGATGCCGTGGCCGCAGTACTCGCGCACGACGCTGAAACCCTCGCGCTGCGCCACCGACTGGATCGCGTGGCCGACATCGCCGAGCGTCGCGCCCGGGCGCACCGCGCGGATGCCGGCGCGCATCGCCTCGTAGGTGGTGTCGACCAGCCGGCGCGCGAGCGGCGACACCTCGCCGACCAGGAAGCTGCGGCTGGTGTCGCCGTACCAGCCGTCGCGGATCACCGCGACGTCGATGTTGACGATGTCGCCATCGCGCAGCACCTCGCCTTCCGACGGGATGCCGTGGCACACCACCTCGTTGACCGAGGCGCAGATCGTCTTCGTGTAGCCGTGGTAGCCGACGTTGGCCGGAATCGCCTTCTGCACCTGCACGATGTGCTCGTGGCACAGCCGGTCGAGCTCGCCGGTGCTGATGCCGGCCTTCACGTGCGGCGCGATCATCTGCAGCACCTCGGCGGCCAGCGCGCCGGCGGCGCGCGCCATCGCGAGATCGGCGGGCGGGTGGAACTTGACGTGGCGCGCCGGGCGCGCGCTCTGGCCATTCGCCGTGCGGTTCATCGGGCCACCCTCCGCGGTGCGCGCAGCGTGGCCGCCCGCGGCGGTTCCGGCTTCACGAACGACAGCGCCGGCTCCTTCGACTGCGCGGCGCGCAGCATCATCTGGCAGATGTCGCCGTAGCTCAGCGCGGGGTGCAGCTCGGCCAGCATGCCCACGCGCATCCAGTGCTCGGCCTGCGCGTTGATCGAGCGGCTCAGCGCATCGCTCGCGCTGCGCAGGTTGTCATGCATCTGGTCTGAAATCTTCACGATGCCCATCGGGTTCTCGCCATGAATGTATGGATCATATATGGTTCGTATATTACCAGCGCGGCGCCATCGCATCCCGATAGACTGCGCGCGGCCTGCCCCCGAGCACCGGCGAACCGGAGAACCCCATGCCCCCGCGAAACGAAGCCGACGGCTTCCTGCCCCGCATCCAGATCGTCACCGCCACGCGGCGCTACCTGCTCGGCGGGCCCGGCGCGGCGCCGGCCGGCGTGGCGCGGCCGCGTTCGCTGGCCAACGAGGCGCTGCGCTGGAGCTACGTGCTGCGCAGCCGCGAGCGCTGGCGCGACATGCCCGACGTGGCCGATCGCCACCAGGCCGATGCCACCGCGACGCTGGCGGCCTTCGGCCTGACGGACGAGGCGCTGCGCGAGATCGCGCAGGCCGGGCGCGTCGTCGTGACGATGCCGTTCGAGTCCGAGAGCGTCGGCTGGGAAGGCCGCATCTTCCCGTGGGAGTTCGTGCTGTCGCGCGCCACGCGGCGCTACCGGCGCATGGGGGCGTCCGGATCGGGGCTGACGGTGATGCGGCAGCTCGACCCTGTCGACGCGCCACCGCTGCCCGGGCGCCGCATGGACGGCCGGGTGCTGGTCGTGCAGTCGCTGCCCGGCGCGCTGGCCCAGGCCTATGACGCGGGCGACGAGACCGAGCGCGTGCGCCGCGCCTTCGGGCTGGCCGGCGACGACCCGCGCTGGCGCGTGGCCGTGAACCCGACGCTCGCCGAGCTGACGGCGCTGTGCGCGGCGTTCCGGCCGGAGATCGTGCACCTCTGCGGCTTCGACAACCACGAGGGCATCGCGAAGCTTGCGAACGGTGGCACCGGCACCGACGTGGCGGTGACGCTGCGCGACGAGCAGCGCAGTGCCGCCGACTGGCAGCGCGACGACAAGGGCGTCGTCGACGGTGTCCTGATGCGCCGCAGCGACGGCCTGCCGGTGATGGTGGCGCCGCCCGAGCTGGCCCATGCGCTGACCGGCGGCGGCCGGCACCGGCCGTTCTTCGTCGGCCTGAACCTGTGGAACTCCGCGGCCCGCATTGCGCCGCAGCTGCTGCCGGCCGGCGTGCTGGCGGCGATGGGCTTCCAGGATACGTTCGACGATGCGCTGGCCGAGTACTTCTTCGAGACGCTGTATGCGCAGCTCGCGGCGCAGGCCTGGAACCTGCCGGTCGCGTTCGAGCAGGCCTGGGCCGCGACGCGCGCGCAGGTCGACCTGGTGCCGGGCACCGGCATCGCGCTGTGGGCGCGCGCGCCGCTGGTCGCGCAGCGC
>NZ_JBFUFP010000066.1:0-12614 GCF_056403375.1 Rhizobacter sp. P2_H2 | reverse complement strand
GGGTGTACGAGCACCTGGGCGCGCTGTTCTGGGTGGTGGAGCTGTGGTCGCCGAACAAGGAGGCCGGCATCAGCGGCTACAAGTGGATCGACTGGTTCCGCGACCACCCGGTGGAAGACGACCTGAAGCTGCTGAAGTGGAGCGACGAGCAGTGCGGCGGCCAGGCCCACGTCGAGTGGAAGCCCTTCCACCACCCGCAGCTCGGGCCGGTGGAGATCGGTGGCTGGGACAAGATGAACTTCTGGCGCAACCCGCCGCCGGCGCTGCGCGAGCGCGAGGCGGCGCGCTTCCCGGCGTGGATGGACCAGATCGCGCTGAGCCTGCCCAAGCTGGAGCTGCTGCGCACCGAGGTGCGCGCGCTCGGCCCCGACACCTGGCGCGTGCGCCTGGCGGTGTGCAACAGCGGCTACCTGCCCGCCTACGTGAGCAAGCGGGCGCTGGCGCGCAAGACGGTGCGCGGCACGATGTTCGAGATCCACCTGCCGCCGGGCGATGCGACGGTGTCGCTGGTCAGCGGCAAGGAGCGCATCGAAGGCCCGCAGCTCGAGGGCCACGGGCCGAAGAGCACGCTGCAGGCCTTCCTGCCGACGCGCGAGGTGACGGCCGACCGCGCGGTGGCGGAGTGGGTGGTGCGCGCGCCGAAGGGCACGCGGCTGGCACTCAGCGCACGCGCGGACCGCGCCGGGGCGGTCAAGACCGAGGTCGTGCTCGACTGAGCTGCGGCTAGAAGTGGTACTCGGCCTTCAGCGAAGGCGCCGACACCTTGGTGCCCGCCAGCGATGACGGGTTGCCGAACTTGTTCTTGATGTACTGGTAGCCGAGGCCCGCATAGAAGGTCTTCGGCGTGCCGGCGGCCGAGCCCACGTCCCACAGCAGGCCCATCTCGGTCCAGGTCTCGGCCGCGGTGTCGCCGCCGAAGCCGTCCTTGCCCTTCTCGCCGGTCCAGGTGCCCCAGCCCTTGAACACCGCCGGCAGCCCGGCGTTGAAGTCGAAGCTCCACACCGTCGCGAGGCGCGGCGCCGCATCGAAGTTCACGTGCGTGCCGGCGATCGAGTTGTTGTTGTTCTCCTTGTAGTACAGCAGCCCGAGCGTCAGCAGGCCGGGCACGTCGAACTCCACCTTCGGGCCGGCGATGTACTTCGTGAGGCCGGCGCCGAAGGCATCGTTCTTCGAGTTGAAATCGAAGCCGAACTGGAAGCCGACATCGCGGATCGGGCCGAACTTCATCGGCTTGCCGCTGACCTTGCCGAAGCTCACGGTGTTGCTGTAGGTGGCATACACCTCGTGCGCGCCGCGGTCGCTATTGTTGGCCGGGTTGTTCTCGTCGGAGGCCAGCATGTCGATCGAGAAGAAGTTGACGCCGTACTTGTAGCCGCCCACGTATTGCAGCGTCGCGACCTTCTTCTTCACGTCCGCGTCGCTGCCGGGTTCCTTGAACTTGTTGCCATAGGTGAAGCCGATGAAGGCGTCGCTCCACTCGGCGGCATGGGCGGCGGCAGCGCAGGCGGCCAGCGCGGCACAGGCCGCGACCTTCGACAGGGTTCGTGTACGCATGGGGGAATCCTTCGGGATGGGGTTGGTGATGCGGCGGAACAAGCCGGCACCGTCTCGACGCATGCCCCGGCTTGGCGCATGCGATCCCGATGGGTACCGGCTTGTATGCAAGTCAGCAAACCCCATGCCATCGATGGGGCCTCCCGGCGCCCACCGTCCTGTGCGGCGGATCAGCCCAGTTCGTCGCTCGACGCGCTGCGCGGCAGGATCGGCGCCTCGCTCATCGCCTGGCGCCACACCTTCTTCGGCAGGAAGGTGCGCAGCTGCTCGATCGCCTTGTCGAGCAGCGCCGGGTGCAGCTCGTGGCCGATGCCGGGCAGCACGTCGGCGGTCACGTCGCCGCCGAGCGCGAGCAGGCGTTCGGCCGAATCGATCGCCGGGCCGCAGGGCAGCACGCGGTCGGCCATGCCGTGGAACAGGTGCACGGTGGTGTCCTCGGGGGCGTGCCCGGGCGCGGTGGCATGGCGGCCGCTGAAGGCCAGCACGCGGCCGGCCAGCGCCGGCTCGGCCTGCACGGCCTCGAGCGCCATGATCGCGCCCTGCGAGAAGCCGGCCAGCGCGGTGCACGGCCACGACATGTTCAGCTGCTGCTGCACGCTGCGCACCGTCGCGATGAAGCGCGGCAAGGCCTCGGCGACGCGCTGCGGGCGGTTGTCTTCGGTGATGCCCTGGATCGAGAACCACTGCCAGCCGCTGCCGCCGCCCCCGCCCGATTGCCCGCCGTCGAACGGATGCGGCGCATCGAGGCAGACCACGGCCGCCTTCGGGTACTCGGCGACCAGCCGCTGCGCGAGCGGCGCCATGTGCGAGGCATTGGCACCGACGCCGTGGAACAGCAGGAACAGCAGCTCGGGCGAACCGTCGGCGGGCAGGTGGGCGAGGGCGGTGGCAGGCATGGGTCTTCTCCGGTCAACGTGGGAGTGTGATGTGGTGGCGCCCTGGTGCCGAGCAAGGGGTTTGAACGCAGCGTTCAACGCGCGTGGGCCTCAGTCCAGCAACCCCCCCGACCGCTTCACCAGCACCTGATTCCTCCGCCGCTCCGCCGCGATCTGCTGCACGAACGCCTGCTGCGTCCCTCCCGCCGGCAGGTTGTGCGATTCACGCAGCCGCGATGCCACAACATCGCTCGCCAGCAACCGGCCGATCTCGGCGTTCAGCCGGGCCACCACCGCCGCCGGCGTGCCGGCCGGCGCGAACACGCCGAACAGCGAGCCGATGTTGGCCTGCGGATAGCCCAGCTCCGCCAGCGTCGGCACCTCCGGCAAGGCATCGAGCCGCGACGGCGCGCCGACCGCCAGCGCCTTCAGCCGCCCGGCCGCCAGCAACTGCAGCTGCGCCGACGCGACGTTGGTCGACAGGATCTCGAACTGCCCGCCGAGCGCATCGTTGATCTGCGGCCCGCCGCCCTGGTACGGCACATGCGTGATGTCGACGCCGCTTTGCAGCCGCGTCTGCGCGAGCACCATGTGGCCGCTGGTCGCGATGCCCGACGTGGCCCAGCGAACCTGCCCGGGATGCGCGCGCGCCTGCGCGATCAGGTCCGCAAAACTGTGGCCGGTGAACGCCGGCGTGCCGGCCACCAGCACCGGTGTGTTCATCACGCCGGCCACCGGCACCACGCTGCCCAGCAGGTCGCGCGGGCCGCCGGCCAGCAGCGGTTGCAGCGTCAGCGGCGAGATGGCCGAGAACGCGAGCGTGCAACCATCCGGCACGGCGCGTGACAGCACCTCCATGCCCAGCGCGCCGCCGGCACCGCCCCGGTTCTCGACGACCACCGGCACGCCCAGCGCTTGCGCCAGCGGCTCGGCCAGCGTGCGCGCCATCGCATCGCTGACGCCGCCTGGCGGGTAGACCACGATCAGGTGCACCGCCCGGTTCGGCCACGGAGCACCCGCTGGCGCAGCGGCGGCCATGACAGGCCACGCCAGCGCGGCGCGCACGATCTGTCGACGGGTCGCGTTCATGCCTTCACCTGCTTCGATGCCAGCTCGCGCGCCAAGGCCGTGAAGCGCTGCGCCGRCAGGTTGTCCTCATCGTTGCGCGACACCAGCGTCAGCGGTGCATCGAGCGACCCGCTGCCCGCCAGCCGTCGATAAGCGATCGCATGCGGATGCGCGCCGGTCATCGAGGCCGGCACCACCGACAGCCCCGCGCCAGCCGCCACCAGGTTCAGGTTCGTCATCATCCGGTCGACCTCGGCGACGATGCGCGGCCGCAGGCCCTTCGCATGGCACAGCGCGAGCAGCTCGGCATACAGCCCGGGCGCACCGGGCCGGCGCACCAGGATCAATCCCTCGCTGCACAGCTGCGCCAACGTCAGAGGTCGCGCGGCCGCACCACTGCGCTTCGACGCCGCCGCGAACGCATGGTCGCTCGGCATCGCGGCCATCACCGGCTCGCGCAGCAGCGTCTCGAACTGCAGGCCCTCGGGCCGCGCGACCGGCACCCGCAGCAGCGCGCAGTGCAGCCGGCCGGCCGACAGCGCCTCGGTCAGCTCGGCGGCGTTCTCCTCGCGCAGCTGCAGCTCCACTTGCGGGTGCAGGCGCCGGAACGCGCGCAGCAGCTCGGGCATGAAGCGGTGCGCCGCGGCCGAGCTGGTGAAGCCGATCGCGAGCGTTCCCTCCTGCCCCTGCGCGACGCGCGCCATGCGCTGCGTCATCGTCTCCATGCCCTGCAGCATGCGCGTGGCCTCGACCTGGAACTGCCGCCCCGCATCGGTGAGCGCCATGCCGCGCGGATGGCGGCGGAACAGCGACAGCCCCAGCTCGCGCTCCAGCGCATGGATCTGCTGGCTCAGCGGCGGCTGCTGGATGCCCAGCTGCTCGGCCGCACGCGTCATGTGGCCGGTCTGCGCGACGGCCGCGAAATAGCGGAGCTGTCTCATCTCCATGGCGTCATCTCCATATGTTTTTCGTATCGGAATGGCCTGCTGATTTTATTTGACCGCAGATCAGGCACGCGCCTATCGTCGCGGCGCTGTTCAACCAGAAGGCCCTCGAGGCCTCAGACCGGAGACAAACCCATGGGCCCTGGCCGCCGCCTGGACGGACGCGTCGTGCAACGCATCCGTCCCTTCTTTTCCATCCTCGCGCTGTCCGCGCTACTCGCCGCTTGCGGCGGTGGCGGCGATGACGGCACCCCTGCGCCCGAGGGTCCGCCGGTCGCCACCGGCACCGCGTGCGCGGACCTCGCCGGCCTGACGTTCACGGCCGCGCAGATCGGCCTGCCGACGCAAGGCGCCAGCGTGACCAGCGCCACTTTGGTCGCCGCCACCGACGCCGGCAACACGCTCGGCGACTACTGCCGCGTGCGCGGCACCATCGCCCCGGTCGACCCGCAGGCGCCGGCCATCACCTTCGCCGTCAACCTGCCGGCGCAGTGGAACCACAAGGCCATCCACTTCGGCGGCGGCGGCTTCAACGGCACGCTGATCGACGGCACCGAGCCGCTGCGCTTCGGCCCCGCCGGCAAGCCGGCGCCGCTCGCGCTCGGCTATGCGACCTTCGGCGACGACGGCGGCCACCAGAGCAGCAGCATCACCGACGGCACGTTCGCCGCCAACGACGAATCGCTCGCCAACTACGGCGGCCAGTCGCTGAAGAAGACGCACGACGTCGCGATGCTGCTGGTGAAGACGCGCTACGGCGCGGCGCCCGACAAGGCGTACTTCCTCGGCACCTCCACCGGCGGGCGCGATGCGCTGCTGCACATCCAGCGCTGGCCGGCCGACTACGACGGCGTGGTCGCCAACGAGCCGGCGCTCAACTACAGCGGCACGCGGCTGTCGAACGTGGCCGTCGGGCGCGCGCTGTATGCGAACGGCGGCGCCGGCTGGGTCAACCTCGCGAAGACGCTGCTGGTGCAGAAGACCGTGCTGGCCGCTTGCGACAAGCTCGACGGCGCCGCCGACGGCATCGTCAGCAATGTCGAGAGCTGCCGGAAGCTGAACCCGCAGATCCTTGCGACGCTGCGCTGCGCCGGCGGCACCGACGGCGGCGACAGCTGCCTGTCCGATGCCCAGCTGACGACCATTCGCACGATCGAGTCGCCGCTCGAACTGAACGGCTACACGCTGGCGAAGGGCGTCACGCGCGCCGGCGGCTACAACATCCTCGAAGGCACGCTGGTCGCCGGCCCCTCCACCTCGCGCGATCTCGGCACGCGCCCGGTGCCGGGCAACCCGGCCACCACCGCCGATGCCAACGTCTACGTCACCGGCGACCAGTGGGCGAAGTACTTCGTCACCCGCGATGCCGGCTTCGACACGCTGACGCTCGACCCGGTCACGGGCGGCGCCTGGGCCGCGCGCATCTCCGCGGTCTCGGCATTGACCGACGCGCTCGATGCCGACCTGTCGCCGTTCCTCGCGCACGGCGGCCGGCTGATCCTGCTGCACGGCCTGGCCGACGAGGTGATCAGCAACAACTCGACGATCGAGTACTACGGCCGCGTGAAGAGCAGCGTCGGCGATGCGGCCACCGAGCAAGGCATCCGCTTCTACACGGTGCCGGGCATGGGGCACGGCACGGGGGTCTTCCTCCCGAGCTGGGATTCGCTGGCGGCGCTGGAGACGTGGGTCGAGAAGGGCGTGGCACCTGAGACCGGCGTCGTGACCGACACCGTCGCCGCGACCGCCGGCCGCACGCGCCCGCTGTGCCGCTTCCCGGCATGGCCGAAGTACAAGGGCAGCGGCAGCCAGGACGCCGCGTCCAACTACAGCTGCGTGCAGGAGGCGGCCGATCCGCTCGCCTGCCCCAACCTGCCGGCCTCGGCGATCACCTACAAGGGCGGCAACCTGTTCGGCGAGGAACTCAGCGTCGCGCTCGACCCGGCGGCGATGGCCTACACGATCACGATCGACGCCAGCGGGCAACGCGCAGCCGGCACGCAGCGCAGCGGCGCGTTGCTGCCGAAGGGCAACTGCGTGTTCTCGAGCGGCGAGAACGGGGCCGACTTCACGTTCGGCGCCGGTGGCCTGCTGCAGGGCGGCGTCGCGGCGCCGACCGGCGGCACGTCGATCGGCCTGATCGCGTTCCAGAGCACCTTCCAGAACGCGGCGACGCCGACGGTGTTCAACCCGATCGCCAACATCTTCGACGTGGCCGGCGTGCAATACGGCGCCGACGGCGTCGCGACGGCCTACGCCGCGTCGTCGCGGGTGCGCAATGCCGGCACCTTCCAGCACTGCCAGGATCCGGCCAGCGGGCGCTTCATGACCTACGACGCCGCCTGCACGTCGACCGCGAAGGGCTACGTCACCTACAACGGCACGCGCAACGCATTCGACGTGTTCACCACCTCGCCGACCGGCGGCGCCACCACCACCGGCGGCACGCTGTCGGGCTCGGTCGTGTTCGGCCAGGTCGGTGCGACCACGGTGCCGCTGTTCCTGGTGCGCGACCCGTCCGGCGCGCACGGCCTGCGTTTGTACGCACCGCAGACGCCGCTGGCCGCCGGCAGCGCCGACGGGCACTTCGCGCTCGCCGCGAGCGACGGCAGCCAGGCCGCTGCGGTGGTGTCGGGCACAAGCCTGACGCTGGGCAGCAACACCGGCACGCTGGCCTACGACGCGCCGGTGCTGGGCGTCGCGCAGAGCAGCGGTGCCGCCGCGGGCAATTTCGTGTTCAATGCCGGCGTGCTGGGCTATGTGTCGACCGGCGCCGGCGCGGTCTACCAACTCGGGATCAGGAACTGATGATGAAGAATGCCTCGGGACGCTGGCGGGCCTGGGCCCTCGCCGCGTCGCTGGCCGCGGTGATGCCGATCGCGCGCGCCGAGCCGCAGGCGGCGCCTTGTCCCGAAGGCGTGGCGGCCGACGCGCACTGCTACAACGGCCGCGATGCGGAGGGCGCGCTGTATTGGATCGCGATGCCCGCCGACTGGAACCAGGTGCTGGTCGTGCATGCGCACGGCGGGCCGGAGGTCGGCACGCCGTCGCTCGCGCGCAGCGCCGAAGACCTGCAGCGCTGGGCCGTGATGGTGAAGGCCGGCTATGCCTGGGCCGGCTCCAGCTACCGGCGCGGCGGCTACGGCGTCACGATGGCGGCTGAAGACACCGAGCGGCTGCGCCGGCTGTTCATCGAGCGCTTCGGCAAGCCGCGCCGCACCGTGCTGCATGGGCAGAGCTACGGTGCCGGCGTGGCAGCGAAGGCGGCCGAGCTCTACGGGCCGCCGGCCTACGACGGCGTGCTGCTCACCAGCGGCGTGCTGGGCGGCGGCAACAACGCCTACGACTTCCGGCTCGACCTGCGCGTGGTCTACCAGCAGGTCTGCCACAACCACCCGAAGCCTGATGAGCCGGCCTACCCGCTGTGGCAGGGCCTGCCGCTCGATTCGAAGCTGACGCGTGCCGAACTGGCCGAGCGCGTCAAGGAGTGCACCGGCGTCGGCCTGCCGGCCGCGCAGCGTTCGCCGGAGCAGGCGGCGCGGCTGCACACCATCCTGTCGGTGGTGCACATCCCCGAGCGCAGCCTGCTCGGCCACCTGCAGTGGGGCACCTGGCTGTTCCAGGACCTGACGCAGAAGCGCCTGGGCGCCCGCAACCCGTTCGGCAACGCGAAGGTCGTCTACAGCGGTTCGGGCGACGATGCCGCGCTGAACAAGCAGGTGCTGCGCTACGCCGCCGACCCGCAGGCGGTGGCGGCGCTCGCGGCCGACAGCCGCCCCACCGGCCGGCTGAAGCTGCCGGTGCTGACGCTGCACGCCATCCATGACCCTACTGCCTTCGTCGAGCTGGAGAGTGCGTACCGCGAGATCGTCGAGGCGGCCGGTGCGTCGTCGTGGCTGGTGCAGACCTTCAGCGACGAGGCCGACCACAGCTACCTGGGCGACCCGGAGTACCCGGCGCTGCTGACGGCGCTGCTGCGCTGGGTCGACGACGGCGAGCGGCCGAGTCCGGAGGGCGTCGCGAAGCTGTGCACGGCCAACGAGGCGCGCTTCGGCGGTGGCTGCAAGTTCCGGCCGGAGTACCGCCCTGCACCGCTGTCGTCGCGGGTGCCGGAACGGGTGCCCTGAAGGCCGACGGCAATCTCGTACAAGACCGCCGGCCGCCGAGGCGCGACACTGCGCCGATGACGCCTCCCGCCCTGCTCACCGGAACCCTGTTCGCCCTTGCCGCCGGCCTGATGTGGGGCCTCGTGTTCGTCGGCCCGCTGATGCTGCCGGAGTACCCGGCCGCGCTGCAATCCTTCGGCCGCTACCTGGCCTTCGGGCTGATCGCGCTGCCGCTCGGCTGGCTCGACCGTGCGCGACTGTCGCAGCTGACCCGCGCCGACTGGATCGAGGCGCTGAAGCTCGCGGCGATCGGCAACGTCGTCTACTACCTGTTCCTCGCGAGCGCGATCCAACGCGCCGGCGGGCCGCTGCCGACGATGATCATCGGCACGCTGCCGGTCGTGATCGCGATCTGCGCCAACCTGCGGGGTCGACGTGGCGAGGGTGCCGGCGGCGAGCCGATCGCCTGGGCGCGGCTGCTGCCGTCGCTGCTGCTGATCGGCGCGGGCATCGGGCTCGTCAACCACGTCGAGATCGGGCACCTGCGCGCCGATCCGCAGGCCGACCTGGGCCGCTATGCCTGGGGTGCCGTGCTGGCGGTCGGCGCCGTCGTCTGCTGGACCTGGTACCCGTTGCGCAATGCCGACTGGCTGCGCGCCCACCCGGACCGCAGCCCGCGCAGCTGGGCGACGGCACAGGGCCTGGCGACGCTGCCGCTCGCCGCGGTCGGGTATGCAGGCACGTGGCTGTGGATGGCGCTGCAGGGTGATGCAGCGGGCGGGGGCTTCGCGATGCCCTTCGGCCCGCGCCCCGGCGATTTCATCGCGCTGATGTTTGCGATCGGCCTGTTCGCCTCATGGCTCGGCACGCTGTGCTGGAACGAGGCCAGCCAGCGCTTGCCGACGGCCCTGGCGGGGCAGTTGATCGTGTTCGAGACGCTGTCGGCGCTGGCCTATGCGTTCGTGCTGCGCCGCAGCTGGCCTCAGGCCGAGACCTTGGCGGGCGTGGCTTTGCTGGTGGCCGGCGTGCTGTGGGCACTGCGCAGCAAGGCGGCGACGCCGGTCGCGCTGACCTCGGAGCTGCACCCCTGAGGGGCTTCTTCGCCCGGCGCGTCATCGTTGGCCGCGTCGGTGACGACATGCGACGCCACGGTGGCGACCAGGCGGCGGTTGCGGTACCAGGCGCTGACGCGCTCGGCGGCTTGCAGGGTTTCGATGTTCATGATCAGTCGGCATTGAAGTTGAAGCAGCCCGGTCGCGCCGTGCGCGGCCCGGGCCGGGAGCGGTGATGCGAGATCGATCGGGCGATCAATCGTCGATGCGCTTGCCGATGTCCTTCGCGACATCGGCGACCTTCTTCTTCGCATCGCCGTACGCGGCTTGCGACTTGCCGGCCACCTGGTCGGCGACGCCTTCGGAGCGCAGGCGGTCGTTGCCCACGACCTTGCCGGTGGTTTCCTTGATCTTGCCCTTGACGTCTTCGACGCGGCCCTTGACCTGGTCCTTGTTCATGGTGACTCCTTGTTCAAGGCAGCACGGTGTGCGCTGCGGTGAACACAGTGTCGGCGTCGATGCGGGGCAGGTCTGTCGGACGTGGCCGCGTTCGATGTCGGACAAATCCGTCCGTTTCTGTGGGGTCAGGCGGCCAGCGCCTCGTCGAGCACCTCGATCCAGTGGCGCACCGGGATCGCCGTACCGCTCTGCAGGTGCTGGATGCAGCCCACGTTGGCCGAAATGATCGCCTGCGGCTGCAGCGCGTCGAGGTGGCCGAGCTTGCGGTCGCGCAGCTGGTACGCGAGCTCCGGTTGCAGCACCGAGTAGGTACCGGCCGAGCCGCAGCACAGGTGGCTCTCGCTGGCCGCGACGCGCACCTCGAAGCCGAGCGTTGTCAGATGAGTCTCGACACCGCCGCGCAGCTGCTGGCCGTGCTGCAGCGTGCACGGCGGGTGGAAGGCGAGCGAGCGCAGCCCGGCCTTGCCGTCGCGCAGTTTCATGCGCGGCTTCAGCCGCGGCACCAGCTCGGGCAGCAGCTCGCTGAGGTCGCAGGTCAACTCGGCGATGCGCCGGGCCTTCTCGGCATAGGCCGGGTCGCGGGCGAGCGCATGGCCGTAGTCCTTCACCGTCACGCCGCAGCCGGACGCGTTCATCACGATCGCCTCGACCTGGTTCGACACCACCTGCGGCCACCAGGCGTCGATGTTGCGGCGCATGTCGTCGAGCCCGCCGTCGATGTCGCCCAGGTGGGTGCGGATCGCGCCGCAGCAGCCGGCCTCGTCGGCCACCACCGTCTGGATGCCGGCCGCGTCGAGCACGCGCGCGGTCGCGCTGTTGATGTTGGGCGCCATCGCCGGTTGCACGCAGCCCATCAGCAGCAGCATCTTGCGCGGGTGCTGGCGCGTCGGCCAGCGGTGCG
The DNA here is from genome assembly GCF_056403375.1 of Rhizobacter sp. P2_H2. Taxonomy (NCBI): domain Bacteria; kingdom Pseudomonadati; phylum Pseudomonadota; class Betaproteobacteria; order Burkholderiales; family Sphaerotilaceae; genus Rhizobacter; species Rhizobacter sp. P2_H2. The sequence goes on along the minus strand of NZ_JBFUFP010000066.1, from coordinate 1,655 downwards.
CCGCCGCGCCTGCTCGGGGCGGCACCTTGTTGCGCAGCGTCGACGGCAGCAGCGGCCGCACTGCCTGGCCGAGCTTCAGCGCCGGCGCGAACAGCGGCGAGGTCAGCCCCTCCTTCAGCAGCCAGCGCACCGCGCGTTCGCCGCGCGGGCGCTCGACGCGCGCGTCGACCAGCTTGCGGCCGATCTCGACCAGCTCGCCGTACTGCACGCCCGACGGGCAGGTGCTCTCGCAGTTGCGGCAGGTCAGGCAGCGGTCCAGGTGCTGCTGCGTGCTGCGCGTGACCGGCTCGCCCTCGAGCACCTGCTTCATCAGGTAGATGCGTCCGCGCGGGCCGTCGAGCTCGTCGCCGAGCAGCTGGTAGGTCGGGCAGGTCGCGGTGCAGAAGCCGCAGTGCACGCACTTGCGCAGGATCGCCTCGGCGGCGTCGCCGTCGGGCGTTCCCTTGAACTCGGAGGACAACCTGGTTTGCATCGATCAAAGATCCGGGTAGAGGCGGCCGGGATTGAACACGCCCTGCGGGTCGAAGGACTTCTTCAGCTCGCGGTGGATGCGGTCGAGCGGCGTGCGCAGCGGCGCGAACGCGCCGGCCGACTTGTCGTTCGACATGAACAGCGTCGCATGGCCGCCGACCAGCGTCGCCGCATCGCGCACCAGCGCCGCCGGCAGCGCGGTGCACAGCCAGCGCTGCGCGCCGCCCCATTCGATCAGCTGCTCGCCCGACACGGCCAGCGGCGGCGCGGTCGGCGGCACCGACAGCCGCCACAGTGCGCCGCCGTGCTCCACCGCCGCGCGCGCCTTCTCGAAGTACTCGTCGGTCTGGTTGCGCAGGCCGCGCCAGAACGTGATCGCCTGCGTCGGCTCGATCACGTCGCCGCCGAGCGCGGCGAGCGCCGACTGCACCGCCGCGAGCGCGCCGCGCAGCCGCACGACGAGCATGCCGTCCCACCAGGCGCTGGCATTGATCGGCAGCGGCAGGCCGGTCCATTCGTTGATCTTCTGCATCGCGCTGATCTGCGCCAGCTCGAAGCGCACGGTGGCGGTGGCCGGTGCGAGCGGCAGCACCTTCAGCGAGACCTCGAGGATCACGCCCAGCGTGCCGAGCGAGCCGGCGAGCAGCCGCGAGACGTCGTAGCCGGCGACGTTCTTCATCACCTGGCCGCCGAAGCTGAGCACCTCGGCGCGCCCGTTCAGCAGCGTCGCGCCGAGCACGTAGTCGCGCACCGCGCCGACCGCCGCGCGCGGCGGGCCCGACAAGCCGGCCGCCACCATGCCGCCGACGGTGCTGCCCGGCCCGAAGTGCGGTGGCTCGAACGGCAGGTACTGGTTCTTCTCCGCGAGCGCGGCCTCGAGCGTCGCGAGCGAGGTGCCGCAGCGCGCGGTGACGACGAGCTCGGTCGGTTCGTAGCTGGAGATGCCTTCGAGCACCGTGGTGTCGAGGATCTCGCCCTGCGGCGGCTCGCCGTAGAAGTCCTTGGTGCCGCCGCCGCGGATGCGCAGTTGCGCACCGGCGGCGCGGGCGGCTTCGACCTTGTCGACGAGGATCTGCAGTGCGGGGTCGTGGGTCATCAGGACATCAGAAGCGGGGAATGTCGGCGAACGGCAGCAGCCCGCGCTTCACGTGCATGCGGCCGTACTCCGCGCAGCGCACCAGCGT
>NZ_JBFUFP010000065.1:0-12704 GCF_056403375.1 Rhizobacter sp. P2_H2 | reverse complement strand
GGGCCGCGTGACTCGACAGTTCGAGTTGAACGCAGCGGGTGGCCCGGCTTCGATCGACACCTCGTACAACGGCTTGACCACCACGGTGAGCGATGCCAAGGGAAATCCGCTCGTCTACGTCAAGAATGCGGCCGGGCAGCTCGAGAGCATCACCGACAAAAAGGGCAGGCTGACTCGCGAATACGATCCGCTGGGCAATCTGGTGCGAACCACCGACGCTGCCTTCAACGTCGTTTCGATCTCGTACGACTCGCGCGGGCGCAAGACTGCGCTGTACGACCCGGACCTCGGCGTCGTGGCCTATTGCTATGACGCACTCGGCCAGCAGAAGGCACAGCAGGATCAGAAGCTGCGAGGTGGTGCGGTGCCGATCGCCTGCCCAGCCATTTCCGATGTGGGTACCACCGCATCCGATGTGGCGGGGTGGGTGACCATGGCCTACGACAAGCTCGGCCGCCAGACCGCACGCAGCGAGCCGGACCTGAAGAGCAACTGGTACTTCGACAGCAGGACGTACGCCGATGGTTCTCCCCCTTGCAAGACGGGGATCGGACGGCTTTGTGAGGCCACGGCCGGCAACGGCTATGCGCGCCGGCATTACTACGATGACCTCGGTCGCCCGAGCACTGTCACGACCTTTGCCAATGACAAGGTCTTCACCACGAGCACGGGCTATGACGCGATCACCGGACGCGTGAGCTCGCGGACGTATCCGACCGGCCTTCAGATCAACAATGTCTATACCGCGCGCGGCTATCTGCGGCAGGTCGTCGATGCACGCAACAACCTCGCCCTGTGGACGCTGCAGCGCCAGAACCCGAACGGTGCGCCGCTCGAGTTCAAGTACGGCAACGACTTGGTCACCACGAACACCTACTTTCCGGATGGGCTCCTGAAGACCAGCCAAGCAGGGTCGAGCGGCACGGTCAGCAACTTGGTGTATGGCTACGACCTGAATCGGAACATCAACAGCCGGCTGGATGTCAGCGCCGGCATCACGTTGACCTATGTTCACGACGAGTTGAACCGGCTGACGAGTGAAACGCGCTCCGGCGGCGCCTTGAGCACTCCGCAAGTGATGGGCTGGGGCTACGACGCCATCGGCAACATCACCACTCGCACAGAGGCCGGTGTGACGAACACCTATCTCTACAACACGAGCGGGCAGGGAAGCCAGCGCCCCCACGCGGTGGCGGGTGTGAGCGGGTCCGTCAATGGAGTAGCAGCGCCGCGCTACGCCTATGACGTGAACGGCAATCTCGAATCCGGCGCCGGCCGCACGGTGGCATGGACCGCATTCAACATGGTGCGGAGCGTGAGTTCCGCTGGGGCGGAGGTGAGCTTCCTCTACGACGCCGAGCACGAGCGGACGGTGGAACGGTATTCGCGCAGTGGAGTGCCGCAGCGGAGCACTGTGTATATCAATCCGAGCGCCGGGGCAGGTTTGTTCTACGAAGAAGAAACCGGCGCTTCAGGTACGAAGATGAAGCATTACATCAGCGCGGGTGGTCCTGCCTTCGCGCTGATCGTCTGCACATCGAACCCGTGCACGAGCGTCGCCAACACCACGACGCAGTACTGGCACAGGGATCACCTGGGCTCCGTGGTGGCCATCAGCGATTCGACGAGCGCGGTCGAGCACCTGGCCTTCGAGCCGTTCGGAAAGCGGCGCAACAGCAATGGTGTGACCGACACCAACGGGCAACTCATCCCGATCAATACGGATCGTGGCTTCACCGGCCATGAGCACATGGACGAGGTGGGGCTGATCAACATGAACGGCCGCGTGTATGACCCCGCGCTGGCTCGCTTCATGAGTGCGGATCCGCAGATCACCTATCCAGACGCGACAGGTAGCTACAACCGCTACAGCTATGTGTTGAACAATCCGCTCGGAATGACGGATCCGTCGGGTTTTGATCCGTGGGGTGCGGAGAGCACCTATGGGAGTTCAGGGGCCAGCTATTCGAATGGATCCTGGTCGTTCAGTTGGGGGCAGTCAGGAGGCAACTACAACCTCGGCCTCCCGGTCGCCAGCTATGGGGCGACCTACTCGGTCTTCGGCGGGAACGTCGGGTGCTATTCCTGCGGGATTCCTTCGGCCGATTCATCGATGGCCTTTATGGGCGGATATTCTGAGCAGAGCAACATCAGTTTGGCTGCCGGCGGGATCAATTCAGCGGGAGGCGACCGGGCTACCATCAGCTCCTCTCCGAATTTCTTCGTGGACAATTTCGTTGGCCGGATTGCAGGGCACATGGTCGCGCCGCTTGCACTGTTCACTACGGACAACCTGAATCCGTTGACGGGTTATTATGAGAATTTCAATGGTTATAAGAGGGCAGAGGCGACGATTGGTCTATTGACGCTTGGCATCGGTGGGGAAGCTCGTACTGAAGCGGTTGTGGTCAAGGAGTTGGCTACTGCTGCAAAGGGGCTGGGTGGTTTTAAAATTGGCATGTCGGCAGAGGAAATCTCGGCACTCAATCGAACTTTCGGAAATGGTGTTGCCTACCGGGAAGTCGACAACGTTCTGGCGAATGCGTCCAGATATGATGGTTTCTATAACAAGATGGCCTCCGTGATTCGTGATATCGCGGGCGGACATCTGTTTGAGAATGGGAATAAGAGAACGGCTGTTGCTGCAGTTGAGTCGCTGATCTCCCGGAATGGCGTGAATGGACCGCCACAGGCGCTGATCTGGAATGTGGTAGATCGCGTTGCGACTGGTGAGTTGAAAGATGTTCGAGCAATTTCTAAGGCGCTGCAGGGCTTCTAAATGAATACAATTGACTTCAAAGAATTTGCGGCCGAATGGGGTGTCGATTTGTCGATGGCGCAAGCTTGGACTGATTTGCTTCCCCTCATTGAGCGAATTTGTGAAACGAAGCGGGGCTACTTCATCTTTAAGGTCGATGGGGAGCGGCCAACCCGCAAGTACACGTTTACGCTGAATCTGCCCTATCCCGCAGATGTTGTTTTGCGGAGAGACACGGATAGCATGGAGGATGGCTTGGTTGCGATTGTGCAAGACCTTCGCTCTACGGGAATTCATCCCGGCGACTAGTGCTGAAGGGCGGGTCGGTCGTCGGGTGGTCGATCACGGTGGCGTCCCCAGTGATCAGCCCAACTGCCAATTTCACTTCACCGGATCGCACTGATCCACCTCGCACTGCCCGCTCGACCCGATGCCCATCGTGTAGACGGCTGCGATGTTCTTGCCTAGCGCGAACATCATCATCGCCGTCGCCACCGCCGCCTTGTTCTCGCTCTTGATGAGCATCCCGAGAGCGGACTGTCCCATCCCTCAATGAAAGGAATTTCAATGATCCCCATCAAATCACCGATCACATTTCTATCCTGCTTGATCGCAGGACTGGTCATGCAGATCGCACCGCTGAACGCCTATGCATACATAGAATGCACCCTGACGCCGGTGAAATTCTATGTGGGCGACTCCATCCTGTGGGTCAATTACCAGGAAGGTGGCGTTGGCACCATCGCGCAGTCAAGCCCCGACTTCAAACCAGTCTTCGCCGTCATCATGACGGCCATCACGACGCAGAAATCGGTTCTTGTCAGGTATTCCGACGGAGCGGGTTGCACGAGTCAACAAGACATCAAAGGCATCTGGCTGTCGAGGTGACGGAAACAGGGGTGAGGAGCGGGCGTCGGGAAGCCCGCGGAGCGCTTTCTGGGGGCGCGTCGACCTCAGCTCACTCCACCGGATCGTACTGATCCACCTCGCAATGCCCGCTCGTCCCGATGCCCGTCGTGTAGACGGTCGCGGTCTTCTTGCCCAGCGCGAACATCATCATCGCCGTCGCCATCATTGCCTTGTTCTCGCTCTTGATCAGCATCCAACCGAAAGGCGCACCGTTGCAGTTGGTCGGGCGCCCGGCGTCCAGCCTGATCAGGTAACCGGCGGGCGTGCTGGTCGTGTCGACGACGGTGCCGGTCACGTAGGCAGCCTGGACCTGCGCTTGTGCGCCGAAGGTTGCCAACGCGGCACTGGCGGCCAAAGCAACTCGTGCCGCGCGGAAGGTCTTCAGACAGGTACGTTTCATGTGTGCTTTCGAAGAGGAATGGGTATGTGGCTGGGACGGCGAACAGCACCGCACAGCCTGCGGATTTTCTCCGCAGTCATGCGCGATACGCCACCCTCACTGGGCATCACCCGGTTCCGCGCTCCGGCCTGTGAACTGTGATGGCTGCCAGTTTTTCAATTCAAAGGAGGATGTGATGAAGCATGGATTCCGGACGGCAATGGCCGTCGCTCTGTCGCTGGCCACGCAGGCCAGTTGGGCCAACTACGCATGCACCGGATTGGTCGACTACCTGGGCGTCGACCAAGGCGGGGCGGTGGTGGTGGCGCTGAAAGACGCAACACCGATCCACAAGATCTGCTCGATCGGAGCCCAGGGCTCCTTCTTCATGCTGCCGGCCGCATGTAAGACGGTCTATGCGACGTTGCTGGCAGCCAAGCTGTCGAACCGGAGCATGACGGTTTTCTACAACGAGAACGGATTCACTTGCGGCTCTCTGCCGCAATGGGAAAACGTTCCGGGTGTCTACTTCATCCAGGGGCCGAACTGAGCGACCGCCGGGCGCCTCAAAGACCGCCCATGCTCAGAAGGCGTAGCGGCCGGTGATGCCACCTACCCAATTGCGCTCCGGCGCCGGCTCGAAATAGCGGGCATTGCCCTCATTGACGATCACCGACCCCGCATAGGTGCRATCGAACACGTTGTCGACCCGCACGAAGCTGCTGAACTGCCAGGCGCCGATGGGCAGCACATGCCCGACGCTCGCACCGACGGTGGCCTGCCCGCCAGCCGCATCCGAGTTCATGTCATTGACGAACACCTTGCTCAATGCCCGCACGTCGACCCCCGCGCGCCAGCCCTGCGGCGGCGCCCACGCCAGGCTCGCCTGCAAGCTGCTGCGCGCGATGCCTGGAATGCGCTGCCCCGACGCGATCTCGACGTTTGGTGCGGCACACGGCGTGGCGGCGCAAGTCATGAACGCGTCGCGGTAGCGCGCATCGAGCCAGGTGGCCGCCGCCTGCGCCTTCCATGGCTCGGGCAGCGCCGCGACGGCGCTGAGTTCCAGCCCGCTGCGCCGCGTGCTGCCCGCGTTCTGGAAGGTCGATCGCCCACCGGTGTTGGTCAGCGTGACGATCTCGTCCGACGTGCGAGTCTGGAACACCGCCGCGTTGAACTCGCCGATGCCGTCCAGCCGGCTCTTCACGCCGAGTTCCAGGCTGCGGCTCGTCGCAGGCTGCAGCGCGAAGTTCAATCCCGTCGCGCCATTCGGCCGGTAGCTCAGTTCGTTCAGCGTCGGCGTCTCGAAGCCCTTGCCGGCCGTCGCATACAGGTGCACCGAGCGGCTCGCGGCCCACAGCACGCCCAGCACCGGCAGCGTCGCGCGGTGGTCGGCGCGGCCGCTGTCGTCGGGGTTGGCACCCACGATGTAGTTGTCGTGCGATTCGAAGCGCACGCGGCTGTGCCGCACACCGGCGTTCAGCGTCCAGTCGGCCGCCGGCTGCCACGAGGCCTGCAGGTAGGGGTCGATGTTGCTGACGAAGTTGGTCTCGTCGCGCCGCATCGCCCCGCGCTGGCCGCGTTGGGGCGTTGCCGCATCGCCGGTGTAATCGAGATACCCCTGGCGCAACTCGCGCAGCCGGTCGTAGGCCAAGCCGCCGATCAGCGTCAATGGCCGGTCTGCGACGGCGGTCTTCGTCGTCCAGCGCCAGTCGGTGCCGCTGTAGTCGCGCCGCAGGTCGATCACGCCGCCGGGGTGCAGCGCGTTGTTCGCCTGCGTCGCCACCGGAATGGCCTGGAACTGCTCGGTGCGCCGGTGCCCGCCGTACACCATCACCCGCAGCGCGTGGTCGGCCGACACCCGCCGGTCGAGCACGATGCCGGCCTGCGTCTGCGAGACGGTCTTGCGCGTGTCGAAATCGGTCGCGACCGGATCGGCGCTGCGCGGATTCGCATCGAACGCGGCCCGCGTCAGCCCGAGCGGATCCTGCGCGAACGGCAGCGCAACGCTGTTCAGCACCACGCTCCATCGCGTGTCCTCGTCCGCGCGCCACACCAGCTTCGCGTTGCCGATGTCGCGCCGCGCGGCGCCGTGGTCGCGGTAGCCGTCGGTCTCGAAATGGCTCGCGCTCAGCAGGTAGCTCAGCCGGCCTTCGGCCCCCGAGAGCTTGCTGCTGGTGCGCATCGCGCCGTCGCTGCCGCCTGCTACGCCGAAGCTCAACGCTGGCCGGCCGACACCCTCTTCGGTGAACACCTGCAGCACGCCGCCCGACGAATTGCCGTACAGCGCCGAGAACGGCCCGCGCAGCACCTCGATGCGCTCGACCGAGTTCAGGTCGACGTTGGTGATCTGGCCCTGCCCGTCGGGCAGCGTGGCCGGGATGCCGTCGACGTAGAGCCGCACGCCGCGGATCCCGAAGGTGGATCGCGCGCCGAAGCCGCGCACCGAGATCTGCACGTCCTGCGCGTAGTTCTGCCGGTCGCGCGCTTGCAGGCCGGGCACGCCGGCGAGGCCGTCAGAAAGATTGACCTGCAGCCGGCCGTCGCGCAGCGTGTCGCCATCGATCACGTCGATCGAGGCCGGCACGTCGAAGCGCGGTGTCTCGGTGCGGGTGGCCGTCACGGTGACGGTGGGCAGCACCTGCTGGGCCGGGGCGGCGGGGGCCAGCGCGCACAGCGCCAGCGCCGAGAAAGCGGTTCGTCGATTCATGCGCGCTCGCCGGGCCATCGACATGCCGTCACCGGCGCTAGCCGATCACGATCGCCACGCTGGTGAACAACGCGGCCGCCAGCGTCGCCGCYAGCAGCCACGGCCCGCGCCGCCAGCGCTGGCGCGGCGGGGGCGGCGTGGCGAGCAGGTCGCCGTCGCGCAGCCGCACCAGGGCGGCCTCCGAATCGAAACGCCGCGACACCGACAGCAGCGCCATGTCCGGCGCGAACGACGCGCGCGTCATCGACTGCGTCGTCGCGAAGCTCTGCGCCAGCGGCGTGAACGAGGTCATCGAGACGCCGGCGCCGGGCGGCGTTTCGCCGTCGGCGGCCTCGTCGGCGCTCGGGTCCGACAGGCTGCTGCGGCAGGCCAGCAGGTCGGCCGCCAGCGCCTCGGCGCTCTGGTAGCGGTCGGCCGGCTGCTTGGCCAGCGTCTTCGCGACGATCAGGTCGAGCACCACCGGCACGTCCGGGTTCAGCCGGCTCGGGATCGCCGGCTCGGCATGGCCGATCGCGTACATCAGCTGGTTCACGTCGGCGCCGTTGAACGGCGTCGTGCCGGTCAGCATCTCGTGCAGCACGACGCCCAGCGAGAAGATGTCGGCCCGGTGGTCGATGTCGTTGCCGGCGATCTGCTCCGGCGACATGTACTTCGGCGAGCCGAGGATGGTGCCGGTCTGCGTGATCACGTCAGACGTCGGGATGCGCGCGATGCCGAAATCCATCAGCTTCGCGTGCCGGCCGTGCACCAGCATGATGTTGGCCGGCTTGATGTCGCGGTGCACCACGCCCTGCGCATGCGCGACGCCGGCGCCCAGCGCCACCTGGCGCACGATGTCGACCGCCATCGCGAGCGAGACCCGGCTGCTCGCCAGCCGGTCGCGCAGCTCCACGCCCTCGAGCAGCTCCATCGCGAGGTAGGCCCAGTCGCCGTCGCGGCCGACGTCGTACACCGTCACCAGGTTCGGGTGGTTCAGCCCGCCGGCGGCGCGCGCCTCCTGCTGGAAGCGCACCGCGTGCTCGGCGGCGGCATCCTCGCCCATGTACAGCGTCTTCAGTGCGACCGGGCGGCCCAGCTGCTCGTCATGCGCGCGGTACACCACGCCCATCGCGCCGCGGCCGAGCTCCGACTGGATGCGGTAGCGGCCCAGTTGCGACGGGAGGCGCGGGTCGACGTGCGTGTGGATGATGGTGTCTGGAGAGTTCACGGCGTCTCAGTTTCCGAGCCGGCGGCGCAGGTCCTGCCAGAAGCCCGACTTGCCCTGCTTGACCGGCTTGGCCGGTTTCGGGGCCGCGACGAAGCGGTGCTGGATCGTGATGCGTTCGCCCGGCGCGACCTGAACCTCGGTACTGTACGGCGGGAAACCGGCCGCGGTCAGTTCCAGCGTGTGCGGGCCGCTCGCGAGCTCGATCTGCGTCAGCGGCGGCGTGCTGCCCTTGTGCTCGCCGTCGACCGACACCTCGGCCTGCGGCTTCACGTCGAACACGATCACCGCGCCCTGGGTCGCCTCGCGCCATTCGTCCAGCCCCCAGCGCACCGCGATGCCGCCGCCGATCAGCAGCGCGCTGCCGATGATGCCGCCCAGCAGCAGCCGGCGCTGGTACTGCAGGCTCGCCTGCGGGTTGATCGCGAACAGCTCGTGCGTGCGCACCTGGTCGTCGATCGAGGTGCCGGCCAGCTCGAGCCGGCGCGCCGCGCCCGGCGAGTTGACATCGAGCGCGTCGCGGAAACTGCGGGTGGCCAGCATGCGGCCCGGCTTGGCGAAGGTGGCGATGGCCGCCGCGGTGCTCAGCCCGTCGCCCATCAGCGCGGGCCCGCCCTGGGCGTCGGTCACCAGCTTGACGGCACCGTGGTTCAAGCCGACCACGGTGCGCCGGCTGCGGCTCTTGCGGGCCAGGCGCTGCGCGACGTCGAACGCCACCAGCGGATCGGCGGTGATCACGATCGCGATGCCGTCGCGGGCGTCGAGCACGACGCGCTCGCTGGCAGGAACTGCGTCCAGGGCCGCTGCGGCGCGCGACTCCAGCCGGGCTTTCAGCGTCGCCTGCTCGGTCACCGATGAGCTGCCGAACTCCCGGATGCGGGCGAACACGACGCTCGCAGGCCTCGCGGTCGGGACTCGGTTTTCTTCAGGCATCGGGGGCGCAGGCGTTCGGATGGGCAATGGGAGACGCGATTGGAAACGCATTTGAGCCTACCACCGCCCCCCCGCCGGTGGCGGGATGCAACCGGTTGTGCCATACGTCACGCCGATAGCGGGTGATTGCTCACGGCTCGACGACCACCTGCACCATCGCGCTGTTGAACCGGGAGATGCCGTACTCGATCGGCCGGCCCGCGGCGTCGACGTAGACGCTCTCGACGACCAGGATCGGCGTCGCCGGCGGCTGCTTCAACTGGCGTGCCACCGTCCGCTCCGGCGTTTTCGCAGTCACCCGGCCGAGGCGCCGCTCGAAGCTGTCGACGCCCAGCCGCGCCAGCGCCAGGTGCGTCTTGCCGAGTTCGCGGTAGACCTGCGCGATGCCGGCAAATCGCGGCAGCGGGAAATACTGCGTGCAGACGCCGACCACCTTGTCGTCGACGACATCGAGCGAATCGACCTGCACGACGCGGCTGCCGGCCGGCAGCTCCAGCAGCGCCAGCACCTCGGGCTCGGGCACCCGCTCGGCGTCGTGCGTCAGCCGGCTGGCGCCGACCCGCCGCGCCTTCGCGAGGCTGTGCGCGAAGCGGCTGCGCCGGCCGAGCGCATAGTCGATCGCCTCCTCGCGCACGAAGGTGCCGCGGCCGTGCAGCACCTCGACCAGCCCGCGCTCGGCCAGCGCCTTCACGGCCTGGCGCACGGTGTGGCGGTTGACGCCGAAGCGATCGGCCAGCGCCAGCTCGTTGGCCAGCCTGCCGGTGACGCGCCCGCCGAGGATGTCGTCGGCGAGTGCCTTCTCGATCTGCAGCCAGATCGACACACCCGCGCTGCGCGTCAGCGGAAGCACGCCGCTCATGCCGCGATCACCCGTTCGGCCAGCGCCGGCGCGATGCTCATGCCGACGCCCGCGGTGATCGCCACCGCCTGCACGCCCGGCGCCGGGCTCAGCACCTCGAACGGCCGCGGCCCGCTCGCGTACACGCCCTGCCAGCGCTGCAGCACGCGCAGCGGCTGCCCGAGCAGGTCGCCGGCGAGCGCCAGCAGCAGCTCGTCGACCTGCTCATCCTGGAAAGGCACGACGCTGCCACCGTAGCGATGCGAGTCGCCGACCACCAGCTCGCCGCGCTCGCCCAGCTGCTGCACGATCAGGTGGATGCCGTGCTCGAGCAGCGCCGGCGTGTCCTGCTGCACCCGGCGGCGCAGCGCGTCGATCCCGTCGACGCCGGCGAACGACGGGTAGTGCAGGCACGACAGGCCGGTCAGCAGCGCCTGCCCGTAGCGCGGCCCCGGGTTCGCGAGCCGCAGCATCTGCAAGGCACAGCGCTGCAGCGCGAGCGGTGCGAAGGCCGCGGGGTACAGGGTCTGGAAGTCCGAACCGCTGCAGACGATGGCGCGGTCGGTCGCGAAACGCCCGCGCGAGGTCTCGATCCGCGGCAGCTCGATGGCATGCACCTGTGTCCCGACATGGAACTCGACGCCGTACCGTTCGGCGAGCCAGCGCGCGAAGGCGGGGATCACCTCGCGGGCTTCGAACGCGATCTCTTGCGGGCTCCACAGCGCGCCGATGCCGTTCAGCGAACGATCCGCCACCTGCGCGGCCGTCCGCAATTGCGTGGTGTATTCGCTGCCCTTCAGCGCATGAAAGGACTGCAGCAGCGCCCATTCCGCCGCGTTGCGGGCCACCGTCAGGCTGCCCTCGGCCTGGTACCAGGTGCCGAGGGCTGGCAGCAATTCGAGCCACAGCCTTCGGCTGCGCCGTGCCAGCTCGAGCATCTCGCCCGCCGGCTGGCCGAGCACCAGCCCGAGGCCGAAGTTGCGCACCGAGGCGCCGACCGCCTGCGCATCACGCTCGAACACGCTGACCCGCCAGCCGCGCCGGGCGGCGGCCCAGGCGTGCGCCAGGCCGACGACACCCGCGCCGACGATCGCGAGCCGTCCGCTGCTCACGGCCGCTCGCCGCGCGCGAGTCGCGCCTCGATCGCCTCCAGCACCGCGGGCAACCCGGCGACGCTGTCGATCACGAAATGCGACCCGGCCTGCGCCAGCTTCGCCGCCGCCCGGCGGCGGTGCGCCTGCAGCTCGTCCGGCGCCAGCGCCTGCAGCTCCGCCAGCGTCAGCCCGGTCTCGTTGCCCRACAGCGACAGCCCGACCGTCCACATGCCGGCCGCGAGGCCTTCCTCGATGCCCGGCACCGTGTCGTCGACCTTCACGCAGGCGGCGAGCTCGCCGATGCCGAGCTCGATCACGTTGGCCAGCGCCATCCACGGCCCCGGCCGCCCGCCTGCTTTCAGGTCGTCGGTCGCGACCGCATGGTCCAGCCTCAGGCCCTGCGCGGCGGCGTGCGGCAGCAGCCGGTCCATCACGACGCGCGGGTAGCCGGAGCACGAGCCGAGCTTCAGGCCGCGTGCACGCAGCGCGGTGACGACGTCCAGCGCGCCGGGGATCAGCGTCGAGTACTGCGCGACCCGCTCCACCTGCAGCGGCATGAAGGCGGCGTACAGCGCATCGACGTCGTCGCGGCCCATCGAATGGCCAAAGCGCGCCTGCCAGCGCGCGGCCACGCCGGGCTGCCGGCCGAGCGCCTGGATGTGGTCCCACTTCGCGAGACCCATCGGCACGCGTGCTTCGGCCAGCGTGATCTCGATGCCGAAGCCGGCGAAGGCATCGATCAGCACCTGGGTCGGTGCGAACGAGCCGTGGTCGACCAGCGTGCCGGCCCAGTCGAAGATGACGGCCTGCAGTGGGCCCTGGTAGCGGCGGGTGTGGCGGTAGGGGGCCTGGTTCATGCCGATGCTCCCATCTCGTCGAGCGCATGGCCGATCGCATCGATCGCCTGCCCGATCTCGGCGCGGCCGATCGCGCCGATGCAGCCGACGCGGAAGGTCTCGACCGCCGTCAGCTTGCCCGGGTACAGCACGACGCCGCGTGCCTTCACGCGCTCGTAGAAATCGCTGAAGTTCCAGCCCGGCCCGGCGGGCGCATGCACCGTGACGATGATCGGCGCCTGGATCGCGGCCGGCAGGAAGCTGCGCAGCCCGAGCCGCGCGAGGCCGGCCAGCAGCGCCTCGCAGTTGTCGCGGTAGCGGGCCAGGCGCGCCGGCTGGCCGCCCTCGGTGTCATGTTGGTCGAGCGCGGCGGCCAGCGCGGCGAGCACGTGCGTCGGCGGCGTGTAGCGCCATTGCCCGGTCTTCTGCAGGTAGCGCCACTGGTCGTGCAGGTCGAGCGACAGCGAATGCGCGCGACCCTCGGCCTGCGCCAGCGCGCTCTCGCGCACCAGCGCGAAGCCCATGCCGGGCACGCCTTCGAGGCATTTGTTGCTGCTGGCGATGACCGCGTCGAAGCGCAGCGTGCGCGCCGGCAGCGGCAGCGCGCCGAAGCCGCTCATCGCATCGATGACGAGGCGCCGGCCGGCGCGCTCGACCACGTCGGCCACCGCCTGCAGCGGGTTCAGGATGCCGGTGCTGGTCTCGCAGTGGATCACGCCGACGTGGGTGATGGCTGCGTCGGCGGCGAGGGCGTCGGCGACGCGCGCCGGGTCGACGGCCGCCGCCTCGCCGAAGTCCAGCACCTGCACCGCGCGGCCCATCACCGCGGTCAGCCGCGCCATGCGCTGGCCGTAGGCGCCGTTCACGAGCACCAGCAGCTTGCCGTCGCGCGGCAGCAGCGTGCCGATCGCGGCCTCGACCGCGAAGGTGCCGGAGCCCTGCAATGGAACGCAGACGAACTCGTCGCCGCCATCGATCACGGCCAGCAGCCGGCGGCACACATCCGCGGTCAGCGCGTTGAAGCGGCCGTCCCACGAGCCCCAGTC
>NZ_JBFUFP010000064.1:0-12839 GCF_056403375.1 Rhizobacter sp. P2_H2 | reverse complement strand
CCTCGAGTCCCATCTCGCCGACCACATCCTCGGCTGCGCCAAGAAAGTCGTTGAAGTCGGCGAAATCGTTCAGCACGCGGGGATGGATTACCAGCGTGGTCTCGATCTCCGTTGCCGGCGTGTCGACCAGGCGCTGCATCTCTTCGCACAGCGTGGCCATCAGGCTCTCTTCATCGGACGCGTCGCTGACGACGTAGCGGATCAGCTCCTTCACCTGCGCCGCCTTCGCGAACGGGCACAGGTTGAGCCCGATGACTGCCCGGTTGACCCAGGCGCGGGTTTCGGCCGCCACGGCCTCAGCATCGATGTCCATCGGCGGATTGTCGCCGGTGCATCGGGTGATGCGAGCGACGGCACCGAGCATCGAGCGCATCGCTGGCACACTGCGCCCCTGACCCCATGACGCCCGTGAACCCTCGGCCCACCGCCGAAAGCATGCCGAACGCCCCCCGATGACCGCGCCGCCGCTGAAATACCTGACCGGCTACGCCGAGCCGCTGCAAGCCCAGGTGCGCGACCTGCTGGACGCCGGCACGCTGGGCGAGCGCCTGTCGTCGCGCTACGCCGATCTGCACGACATCCGCACCGACGGCGCGCTGTACGACTACACGATGGCGCTGAAGAACCGCTTCATGCGCAGTTCACCGCCGCTCAGCAAGGTCGCCTTCGACAACAAGCTGCAGGTCGTCGAGCACGCGCTCGGCCTGCATGTGATGACCTCGCGCGTCCAGGGCAGCCAGCTGAAGGCCAAGCGCGAGATCCGCATCGCCGGTGTGTTCCGGACGGCGCCTGCCGATTTCCTGAAGATGATCGTCGTGCACGAACTCGCGCACCTGAAGGAGCGGGCGCACGACAAGGCGTTCTACCAGCTGTGCGAACACATGGCGCCCGACTACCACCAGCTCGAGTTCGACCTGCGCGTCTACCTCACCTGGCGCGACGCGCAGGCGGCCCGGCCCGCCTGAGCCCGTCCCGTTCCCGTCCCGTTCGAGCTGCGCGGCCGTCACCAGTCCTCCTTGACCGCCAGCGCCATCTGCCGCCCCGCCGCGCTGCGCGCCGACAGCCACGCGGTGACGGTCCCCGCCGCGACCACCGCCAGGCACAGCGCTGCGAGCCGCCCCCAGGGCAGCAGCAGGTCCATCGTCCAATGGAAGCTCTGCGGATTGACGACCTTCACCAGCACGACGCTGACGGCCAGCCCCAGCAGCAGGCCGAGCAGCGCGCCGGCGGCCGTCCAGACGGCACCTTCGATCGACACCACCACCAGCACCTGCCGCCGCGTCAGCCCCAGGTGGGCCAGCAAGCCGAATTCCTTGCGCCGGGCCAGCACCTGCGCCGAAAAGCTGGCGGCGATGCCGAACAGCCCGATCGCGATCGCCACCGCCTGCAGCCAGTAGGTGACCGCAAAGCTGCGGTCGAAGATGCGCAGCGAGACCGCCCGGATCTCGCCGGGTGATGCGAACTCCAGCAGGCTGCCGTCCAGCCCGCTGGCTGCTGCTGCCGCCCGCAGCGCCGTCTGCACGCTGCCGAGGTCGGTGCCCGCGGCCAACCACAAGGCCATGTCGTTGACCTTCGTGTCGCCGGTCAGCTGCTGGTAGTCGGCCGCATGCAGCGTGACGGCGCCGTGCTGGCGCGCGTAGTCGCGCCAGACGCCGCGCACGAAGAGCGTCACGCGGCGGCCGTCCGGCAGCGGCATCGCCAGCCGCGTGCCCGGTGCCGCCCCGTACAGGCTCACCATCGCCTCGCTGACGTAGGCCGCACGCTCGCCGGCCGGCAGCGGCAACAGTTCGCCGACCAGCGGCAGCTCCTTCTCCGGCTGCGACAACGGCCGCGCGATCAGCACGACGCCCGGCCGCTGCGGATCCAGCTGCACCACCGACACCCGCTGCGATTCGACGCGCAGCACGCCGCCGACCGCCGCAGCGCGCTGCAGCAGTTGCGGCGGTAAGGTCACCACGTCGTTGCCGCCGGGGCCGGCCGCGGCGCGCAGGTAGAGGTCGGCCGGCAGCACGGTGTCCAGCCATTGGGTGACGGCATCGCGGAAGCTCGCGACCATCACCGTCAGCGCGACCGCCAGGCTGAGGCTCGCGACGACACCCGCCACCGCGATCGTCGCGGTGTTGCGCTGGTGGCGGGCGCGCTCGATGGCCAGCAGCGCGAGCGGCCGCGTCGACGGTTTCAGCAGCGACAGCAGCGCCGCGACACCCACCGGCACGCAGGCGATGCCGCCCAGCAGCAGGCAGGCGACCGAGAGGTACGCGGCGAGCGGGATCTCGGCGATCGGCGGCAGCAGCGCGAGCACGACCCCGGCCGCCAGCAAGGCCGGGCCGGGCCAGCGTGCCGTGCGGCCTTGCTGCGTGCCCAGCCCCTTCAACGCCTGCGCGGGCGCCAGTTGCTGCGCCGCCCGCGCCGGAATCCACCCGCCGACCAGCGCGGCCAGCACGCCGAGCCCGCCATACGCGAGCGCTGCCAGCGCGCTGAACTGCAGGTGGGGAGCCACGCCCGGAAAGTACCCGCCGCCCAGGTCGCCCGCCAGCAGCCGCAAGGCCAGCGCCGCGAGCGCGGTGCCGAGCGCGAGCCCCAGCACGCTGCCGACGGCCCCCAGCAGTGCCGACTCCGCCAGCACCAGCTGCAAGCGCTCACGCCCGGCCAGGCCCAGCACGCCAAGAAGAGCGAGCTGCGGCTGGCGCTTCGCGACCGACAGCGACAGGATCGAGAACACCAGGAACGCCCCGGTGAACAGCGCCACCAGCGCGAGCACCGTCAGGTTCACCCGGTAGGCGCGCGACACGTTCGACACCCGCTGCGCCGCTTCGTCCGGCGACGCCGCACGCACGCCGTCGGGCAGCGCCAGCGCCTGCAGCACGGCACCGCGGTCGGCACCCGGTGCGAGCCGCACGTCGATGCGGCTGAGCCGCCCGAGCCAGCCGAACGTCGCCTGCGCGCCGGCGATGTCCATCACCGCGAGCGCCGGGCCGTTGGCCGCGATGCTGCCGCGCACCTGCAGCTCGACGCTGCCGGCGCTCGTCTGCAAGCGCACGCGGCGCGGGTTCCCCAGTTGCTGCTGCGCCTGCGCATTCAGGAAGATCGAATCGGCCGCCAGCACCGCGAAGCGATCGGCATCGGTGTCAAGCTCGGCATTCGGCCGCGGCATCAGCGCCGGCGACAGCCGCGCCGCCACCAGCGCATCGATGCCGACCACATGCACCGGCACGCGCTGCCCTTGCGCATCGAACGCATAGGTGTCGAGTTCGACGATCGGGCTTGCGATTGCCACCTGGGCCAGCGTCGCCACGCGCCCGTAGAGCCCTTCGTCGAAACCGCCGCGCTGGCCGCGCAGCTCGAAATCCGGTTCGCCGTTGACGGCCCGCACCGCCGAGCTGAACTCGCCAAGCGCCGACTGGTTGATCAGCTGCACCGAGAACGCGAGCGCGACGCCCAGCATCACCGCGAGCAGCGCGGCCAGGTTGCGCCACGGGTGGTGCCGCAGCTCCGGCCAGGACAGGTGGCGCAGCAGCGACAGCACGTCAGCCACTCATCCCGGTCGGCGTCAGCGTCAGCACGCGGTCGGCCCGCGCCGCCGCTGCGCGCGAGTGCGTCACCAGCACGCAGGCGGCGCCCTGTTCGCGCACCTGCGACGACAGCAGGTCCATCACCCGCTCGGCGGTGGCCGGGTCGAGGTTGCCGGTCGGCTCGTCGGCCAGGATCAGCTGCGGCCGGTGCACCAGCGCGCGGGCGATCGCGACGCGCTGCAACTGCCCGCCGGACAGCGTCTGCGGCAGCCGCGCGCCGAGCCCGTCGAGGCCGACGGCTCTCAGCAGCTCGGCCACGCGGGCGTCGTCCGGCCGGTGCTGCAGCAGCAGCGGCAACCCGACGTTGTGTGCCACCGTGAGGTGCGGCAGCACATGGAAGGCCTGGAACACGAAGCCGAGGTGGGCGCGGCGGAACAGCGCCTGCTGCGTGTCGTCGAGCGCGGTGATCTCGGTGCCGGCGATGTGCACCGAGCCGGCGTCCACCGTGTCGAGGCCGGCCAGGCAGTTCAGGAAGCTCGATTTGCCGACGCCCGATTCGCCGAGCACCGCGACGAACTCGCCGGCTTGCAGCGCGAGGTCGACGCCGGCGAAGACCGGTGTGTCGCCATAGCGCTTCGCGAGCCCGTGAACCTCGAGCAACGGGCTCACCGCCGCACTCATGCGGCCAGTCGCAGCGCGCACTCGACCGCACGCTCCAGTGCATCCGGCGCGTCGCAGGCGATCACCTGCCGCTGCGGCATGCCGCGCAGCCAGGTGATCTGCCGCTTCGCGAGCTGCCGCGTCGCCGCGATGCCGCGCTCCGGCAGTTCGCTCAGGTCGTCCTCGACCAGCGCCTCCCAGGCCTGCCGGTAGCCGACGCAGCGCATCGACGGCATGTCGGCATCGAGGTCGCCGCGCGCCTCGAGCGTGCGCACCTCGTCGACCAGTCCGTCTTCGAGCATCTGGTGGAAGCGGGCTTCGATGCGCTGGTGCAGCCAGGCGCGGTCGGTGGGCTCCAGCGAGATCAGCGGCGGCAGGTCGCGCGCCGGCTTCTCGCTGTGGAACGACGAGATCGGCTGGCCGCTGACGCGGTAGACCTCCAGCGCGCGCTGGATGCGCTGCTGGTCGCCCGGCTTCAGCCGCTTGGCGGTGACCGGGTCGACGCGCTGCAGCTCGCGGTACAGCGCATGCAGGCCCTCGCGCTCGCACTGCGCGTCGAGCGCGGCGCGCACCGTGCGGTCGGCGGCGGGCATCGCGTCCAGGCCCTCGAACAGCGCCTTGAAGTACAGCATCGTGCCGCCCACCAGCAGCGGCAGGCGGCCGCGCACATGGATCTCGGCGATCAGCCGTTCGGCGTCGCCGACGAAGCGCGCGGCCGAGTACGCCTCGCTCGGCTCGATGATGTCGATCAGGTGGTGCGGCACCACCGCGCGCTCGGCGGCGCTCGGCTTCGCGGTGCCGATGTCCATGCCGCGGTAGACCAGCGCCGAGTCGACGCTGACGATCTCGACCGGCGTGCCGCGTGCGGCCAGCGCCTGCGCGATCGCGAGCGAGGCGGCGGTCTTGCCGGAGGCGGTGGGGCCGGCGAGGCAGAGGTAGTTCAGGGAAGCTGTCATCGGGAAAGGGTCGTCTTGAATTGTTCAGGCGGCCTGCGTGGTAGTGGCGGTGGGGGTGGCGGCAGGCCGCGGCGGCTCGCCATGCCGCTGCACCAGCGTCCAGGCGACGGTGGCCACGCCGATGCTGCACAGGCCGATGCCGAGCGTCAGCGGGTAGACCGTGCCGTCCAGGTGCTTGCCGAGCCACAGGCCGACGGCGAGCGCGCTGAGCGTCATGCCGAAGCCCGACAGCGAGGCGGCAGTGCCGGCCTTCTCGGGGAACGGGCCGACTGCGCCGGCCTGCCCGCAGGGTTGGTGGATGCCGTGGCCGATCGCGTACAGCCACTGCGGCAGCACGATCGCCCACACCTCGTGCACGCCGGCCAGGCTGAGCGCGGCCATCGAGAGGCCGCCGCCGAGCGTGAAGCCCCCGCCCACCGCCACCGTGCGCCGCAGGCCGTGCGAGCCCAGCAGGCGCCGGCACAGCAGCGTGCCCAGCGTGTACGCCAGCGAGTTGCTGAGCATGATCACGCCGTAGCCGACGCGCGAGGTGCCCAGCACCTCGATGAACACGAACGACGAGCCGGCCAGCAGGAAGAACAGCCCGCCGTAGGTGAACGCCGACAGCGCGGCCCAGGCCTGGAAGGTGGGATGGCGCACGACGCTGCCCCAGTTGCGCAGCAGCGGGCCGAGCCGCGTCGCGCCGGCATTGCGCGCCGGCACCGTCTCCTCGAAGCGCCAGGCGATGAAGGCGAGGGTCAGCGCACCGAACACCGCCGGCGCCATCAGCGCCGCATGCCAGCCCAGGTGCTGCGCGAGCAGGCCGCCGATCACCGGGCTGGCCATCGCGATCACGCCCAGGCCGGTCAGCGCGCGCGACATCACGCGTGCGCCTTCGTGCGGCGCATACAGGTCGCGGATGATCGAGCGGCCGCAGGTCACCGCCGCCGCCATCGCCGCGCCTTGCAGCGCGCGCCACCACACCAGCCAGCCGATCGACGGCGCGAGCGCGCTCAGCACGCTGGCCACCGTGTACAGCGCGAGGCCTGCCAGCAGCACCGGCCGGCGGCCGAAGCGGTCGGCCAGCGGCCCGCACACCAGCTGGCCGACGCCGAAGCAGATGATCAGCGCCGACAGCGTCAGCTGCGCCGCCGACACCGGCGCCTCGAGCGCGCGGGTCAGCATCGGCAAGGCCGGCAGGTACAGGTCGGTCGTGACCGGCTGGATCCCGAGCAGCAGGATCAGCGAGAGCACCACGACGGCGGGGCTCATCGAATGGCGGGGAGAGGTCACGGCGGGCGGAGGAGGGGATGGGCGCGGCGCGACACGCACCGACGCAGACCCGGAGCCTATCAGGCTCGCGCGCCGGGGGCCGGCTTGCTACGATGGCCTTCCCCTGCCGGAGATCCGCATGCGCCCCGCCACCCGCCTCCTGTCCCTATTGCTGTCCGCCAGCCTGGCCCTCGCCGGCCTGCCGGCGCATGCGGTGACGATCAGCGCCGAGCAGGTCGCCGAGAGCGAGGGCGTCACCAGCGGCGCCGTGCAGCGCGAGCGCCTGCTGGCGGCGCTGGAGCGCGAGGACGTGGCCCGCGTGCTGGCAGAACGCGGTGTCGACCTCGAGCAGGCCCGCCTGCGCGTCGCCGCGCTGAGCGATGCCGAGGCCGCGCGGCTGGGCGCCGAGATCGACCGCGCGCCCGCGGGTGCCAACGACGTCGTCGGCTCGCTGATCTTCGTGCTGGTGCTGCTGCTGATCACCGACATCCTCGGCTACACGAAGGTGTTTCCGTTCACGCGGCCGATCCGTTGACGCGATGCGCGCCGCGCTGCTGGCGCTGAGCGTCGTCCTCACCGGCTGCGCGGTGCAGACCGCTGCGCTGCGCGCGCACCCGCCGGCCGGGCTGCCGCCGGTGGTCGAGCTGCACGCCACGCCGTTCTCCCCGCAGACCGACCACCGGTGCGGCCCGGCGGCGCTGGCCACCGCGCTCGGCGCGGCCGGCATCGCAGCCGACCCGGCGGCGCTCGCCGACGAGGTGTTCGTGCCTGCACGCGCCGGCAGCCTGCAGACCGAGATGCTGGCCGGTGCCCGCCGCCACGGCGCGGTCGCGACGCGCATTCCCGGCGAGCTCGACGCGCTGCTGCGCGAGCTGGCGGCCGGCCATCCGGTCGTCGTGCTGCAGAACCTGGGGCTGTCGTTCGTGCCGCTGTGGCACTACGCGGTCGTCGTCGGGCACGACCTGCCGCGCGGCGAGCTGCTGCTGCGCTCCGGCCGCACCGAGCGCGAGCGGCTGCCGCTGTCGACCTTCGAGCACACCTGGGGCCGCTCCGGCTTCTGGGCCTTCGTCGCGTTGCCGCCGGGCGAGTGGCCGGCCACCGCGCACGCAGAAGCTGCCATCGAGGCCGCCGTCGGTTTCGAGCGCAGCGCGCCACCGGCCGTCGCGGCCCGCGTGTATGCGTCGGCGCTGCAGCGCTGGCCCGGCACGCTGAGCCTGYAGATCGGCTGGGGCAACAGCCTGCGCGCGAGCGGCGAGGTGGAGCGGGCGGCCGATGTGTTCCGCGCCGCGGCCGAACAGCACCGCAGCGCGGCGGCCTTCATCAATCTGTCTGACACGCTGATGGCGCTCGGCCGTCGCGACGAGGCGGAGCAGGCCGCGCGGGCCGCGCTCGCGCTGCACGACCGCTGGCAGGCGCAGGCGCAGCAGGCGCTCGACGAGGCCTTGCAAAAGCCGACGAAAACCGCCCGCTGACCCACGCATTCCAGGGGGCGCAGTTTCACTCAGATGGGGGGTCGTCCCGAGGGTGTCGCGACGCCCTTTGACTTTACATTGCTTCACTGGAAAGACACGGAGGATCACAGGCCGCACTTGGGCGGGCTCGACTCCCTTGTCGACGGCGTCGTGCGATGAGCCCAAATCCCTGGTTGCAACGGTTCACTCCCCGCCCCGCGGCGCGAGCCCGGCTGTTCTGCTTTCACCATGCCGGTGTCGGCGCCGCGGTGTATCGCCCGTGGCTCGCCGGCCTGCCGGCCGAGCTGGAGCTGGTCGCGGTGCAACTGCCCGGCCGCGCGAACCGGCTCGACGAGCCGCCGATCGACCGCATGCCGGCCTTGATCGATGCGTTGCTGCCGGCGCTGCGCCCCGAACTCGACGACAAGCCGTTCGCGTTCTTCGGCCACAGCATGGGCGCCGTGCTGGCGGCCGAGGTGGCGCGTGCGCTGCAAGCGGCCGGCGCGCCGGTGCCTTCGCAGCTGATCGTGTCGGGCCGCCGGCCGCCGCACTGGCCGGCCGCCGATGCGCCGCTGCACCGCCTGCCCGACGAGGCCTTCATTGCCGAGATCCAGCGCCGCTACGGCGGCATTCCGGCCGAGGTGCTGCAGCATGCCGACGTGATGGCGCTGCTGCTGCCCAGCCTGCGCGCCGACATCGCCGCGCTCGAGACGCACCAGCCGCCGGCCGGCCGCGCACCGCTCGCGTGCGCGCTGTCGGTGTTCGGCGGCAGCGACGACCCGCTGACGCCACGCGCTCACCTCGAAGGCTGGCGCGGCGAGACGCGCGGCCCGTTCCGCGTGCGGGTGTTCCCCGGCGATCACTTCTACCTCACCGGCCGGCGCGACGCGCTGCTGGCCGACCTGTCGGTGACGCTGGCACCGCTGCTGGCGCTGCCGTTGGCGAAATCCCCCAGCTTCGCCTGACGAGAGGCTTCCATGCGCAGCACCGACAACGACACGCCAGCCCACGCTGCCGCCGCCGTTGTTGCTGATGTCGCCGTCGTCGGGATGGGCTGCCGCTTCCCCGGCGGTGTCAGCGACCCGCAGAGCTTCTGGCAGCTGCTGAGCGAAGGCCGCGACGCAATCGCCGAGATCCCCGCGAGCCGCATCGACCTCGGCCACTACCACGACCCGCGGCCGGCGACACCGGGCCGCATCATGACGCGCTGGGGCGGTTTCCTGGACGGCATCGAAGACTTCGACGCCGAGTTCTTCGGCATCTCGCCGCGCGAGGCCGAGCGGCTCGATCCGCAGCAGCGCCTGCTGCTCGAGACCGCGTGGGAGGCGCTCGAAGACGCGGGCCAGGACGTGTCGCGCATCGATACCGACCGGGCCGGCGTCTACGTCGGCCAGTGGCTCGGCGATTTCGAGGCCCGGCTGTTCAGCGATCCCGAGGCGGTTGACTTCTACATGACCACCGGCAGCGGGCGCTATGCATCGTCGGGCCGGCTGTCGTACGCGCTCGGCCTGCGCGGCCCGAGCCTGACGCTGGACACCGCGTGCTCGTCGTCGCTGGCGGCCATCCACCTCGCGGCGCGCGCGGTGCGGCACGGCGAATGCACGCTCGCGATCGCCGGCGGCGTCAACATCATCCTGCAGCCGCACATCAGCATCGCGTACTCGCAGAGCCGCATGATGGCGCCCGACGGCCGCTGCAAGTTCGGCGATGCGCGCGGCGACGGCTACGTGCGCAGCGAAGGTGCCGGCCTGGTCGTGCTGAAGACGCTGGCGCAGGCGCAGGCCGATGGCGACCGCATCTACGCGCTGATCCGCGGCAGCGCGGTCAACAACGATGGCCGCAGCAGCGGCTCAATGGGCACGCCCAGCCGCAGCGGGCAGCAGGCCTTGCTGCGCAGCGCGTACCGCGATGCCGGGCGCCCGGCCGCCGAGGTCGGCTATGTCGAGGCGCACGGCACCGGCACGCSGSYGGGCGACCCGGTCGAGCTGGGCGCGTTGTCCGATGTGCTCGGCGAGGGCCGCGCGGCGGGCGGGCGGGCCGCGGTCGGTTCGGTGAAGACCAACTTCGGCCACACCGAGGGCGCAGCCGGCGTGGCCGGTTTCATCAAGGCGGCGCTCGCGCTGCAGCACCGGCAGATCCCGGCGAGCCTGCACTGCCGCGAGCCGAACCCGGCGATTCCGTGGGCGCAGATGCCGGTGGAGGTCGCGCGCGAGGCGCGGCCGTGGCCGGCGCAGGCGCCGCTGGCCGGCATCAGCGCGTTCGGCATCGCAGGCACCAATGCGCACGTCGTGCTC
The DNA here is from genome assembly GCF_056403375.1 of Rhizobacter sp. P2_H2. NCBI lineage: Bacteria > Pseudomonadati > Pseudomonadota > Betaproteobacteria > Burkholderiales > Sphaerotilaceae > Rhizobacter > Rhizobacter sp. P2_H2. The sequence goes on along the minus strand of NZ_JBFUFP010000064.1, from coordinate 2,715 downwards.
GAGGGGGCGCCGCAGGCCGAGACGGTGAGCGCCGACGGCACCGTGCCCTTGCTTGTTCTCTCGGCACGCAGCGATGCAGCCTTGCGCGCACTGGCGCTGCGCTACGCCGCGTTGCTGACCGCCGGCGCGCCGCTGGCCGATGTCTGCTGGAACGCCGCGACGCGTCGCACCGCGCTGGCGCAGCGCGCGGCCTTCGTTGCCGACGATGCGCTGGCGATGGCGGCCGCGCTGAAGCGGTATGCCGATGGCGAGGCGGCGGCGGCCGAGGGTGCCGCGCCGTCCGAGCGACCGAAGATCGCGTTCATCTGCCCTGGCCAGGGCGCGCAATGGACCGGCATGGCGCGCGAGCTGATGGCGCGCGAACCCGTCTTCCGCGCAGCGCTCGATGCGTGCGACGAAGCCGCCCGGCCGTTCGCCGACTGGTCGATCGCCGAACAGCTCGCCGCCGAGCCCGGCAGCCCCGCATACCGCCTCGACCAGATCGACGTGATCCAGCCGGTGCTGGTCGCGCTGGCGTGGGCCTATGCCGCGCTGTGGCGCGCGCACGGCATCGAACCCGATGCGGTGGTCGGCCACAGCATGGGCGAGGTCGCCGCAGCCACGGTGGCCGGCGCGCTGAGCCTGCCGCAGGCGATGCGCATCATCTGCCGCCGCAGCGCGCTGATGCGCCGCACGAGCGGGCAGGGCGCGATGGCGCTGGTCGAGCTGGGCATGGCCGAGGCGCAGGCTCGCATCGCCGGGCAGGAAGCCCAGGTCGCGGTGGCCGTCAGCAACAGCCCGCGCTCCAGCGTGATCTCCGGCGACCCGGCCGTCGTGCAGGCGCTGATGGCCCAGCTGGAATCCGAAGGCGTGTTCTGTCGCCTGGTCAAGGTCGACGTGGCCTCGCACAGCCCGCAGATGCAGCCGCTGGCGGCCGAGCTCGCCGCGGAGCTGCACGACCTGCAACCCCAGGCCACGCGCGCGGCGCTGTACTCGACGGTGCTTGCGCGCCGTGCCGAAGGCGCCGAGCTGACCGGCCGCTACTGGGCCGACAACCTGCGCCAGCCGGTGCGCTTCGGCGCGACGGTGCAGCAGCTGCTGGCCGATGGCGTCACGGTGTTCGTCGAGCTCGGGCCGCATCCGGTGCTGCTGCCGTCGGTGCAGCAGACGGCGCAGGCCGGCGGGCACGAGGTCACGGCGATCGCCTGCGCGCGCCGCGACGAGCCCGAGCTGCCTGCCTTGCGCGCCGCACTCGGTGCGCTGCACTGCGCCGGCGTCGCGCTCGATTGGGCGCGCGTGCTGCCGCGCGGCAGCACGCTGACGCTGCCGACCTACCCGTGGCAGCGCGAACGCCACTGGATCGCCGCGGCCGACATCGCCCCGGCCGGCGGGCAGGGCCATGGCCCGGTGGTCGACAGCCGGCATCCGGTGCTCGGCGCCGGCATCGCGCTGGCCGGCACGCCGGCGGGTGCGCTGTGGAATGTCTCGATCGACCCGGGCCGCGTGCCGGCCTGGTTCGCGCACGCGCTGCATGGCAGCGCGGTGCTGCCGGCGTCGGCGTGGCTGGAGCTGTCGCTGGCCGCAGTGCAGACACTGGCGCCGGGTGCCGGCGTGCACGGCCTGCGCTTCGATCGCGCGCTGCACCTGCAGCCCGACGTCGCGAGCGCGCTGCAGCTGCAGGCCGTGGCCGGCGCGGACGGCACGCTGGGCTTGAGCTTCCAGACCCGCGACGACAGCGCATGGACGCTGCATGCGCAGGCGTACGTCGCGCCGCTGGCTGCGATCACCCACGACGCCACCGCGCCGGCGCGGCTGCGCACGCAACCGGCAGTCAGCGGGGCAGGTTTCTACGCACGCCTCGACGCCGCCGGCGCGAAATTCGGCGCTGCGCTGCACGGCATCGCGCAGGCCTGGTTCGCGCCCGCCGAAGCGCTGGCACAGCTCTCGCCGATGGGCGACGAGCGCTTCGGCATCCCGCCCGCCGCGCTCGACGCCTGCTTCCAGCTGATGGTGATGCTGGCCCCGCCCGGCGCGCTGTGGCTGCCGACGCGGCTCGACGGTGCGCGCCTGTTGCGGCCGCTGACCGGCCCTGGCTGGATCCATGCCCGCGCGACCGCGCCGCAAGGCGATGGCGAGCCGGTGCGTGTCGATGCGCTGCTGTTCGACGAGCAAGGCCCGGTGCTGCAGCTCGACGGCCTGGTGCTCGAACGCCTGGGCGCCGCAGCGCGTGCCGATGCGGCCGATGCGTTCTACGCGCTGGCTGACGCCGAGGCGGTGCTGACGCCGAAGCCGCAGGTCCGCGAATGGGCCGTGATCGGCGACCGCGGCGGCCTCGCGCAGGCGCTGCAGCAGCGCGGCGAGATGGTGCACCGGCTGGCCGATGCGGCGGCGCTGGCGGGCCTCGCGCCGTCGGCGCGCCTCGATGTCGTCGACCTGCGGCCGCTCGATGTGCAGACGGTCGGCGACGTGCCCGCGCTGTACGCCATCGTGCAGGACGCGCAGGCCGTGATCCGCCTGCGTGCCGGCATCGACGTGCGGCTGTGGCTCGTGAGCGCCGGTTCGCTGGCGCAGGCGCCGCTGTCGGGCCTGGCTGCGACGCTGGCCKCCGAGCACGGCGACCGCTTCGGCGGGCTGCTCGAACTCGACGGCGGGCTCGAGGCCGTGATCGACGCGGTGCAGGCCGATGCCGGTTCGTGCACGCTGCGCGGCGGCCGCTGGACGCGCCCGGTGCTGCGC
>NZ_JBFUFP010000063.1:0-12882 GCF_056403375.1 Rhizobacter sp. P2_H2 | reverse complement strand
GGATTGAAGCGGTTGAAGACGGCCAGCATGATCAGCAGCCCGAACGGCAGCGTCCACGTCATGTGCGCGCCGAGCGCCGAGGTGTACAGCCCCATCGCGGTGCCGTAGCCCTCGAGCAGGCCGCTCGCGCCGACGCTCTCCAGCACGCCCTTGAACGCGGTGTCGATCAGCCGGAACTGCAGCCCGATGCCGAGCGAGACCACGATCGACGGCATGATCAGGCTCGCGACCGAGGTGTAGAACAGCACGCCCGAGCCGGCGAACTTCTTGCGGAACGCGAGGCCGGCACCGAGCGACAGCAGCACCGTCAGCAGCATCACGACACTGCCCAGCGCCACCGAGCGCCGGAACGCGGCCGCAATGTCGACGACGCCCATGCCCTCCCACAGCTTCGCGAACCAGTGCAGCGAGGCGCCGCGCATCGGGAACGTGAGCCCGCCTTCGGGGCCCTGGAAGCTGAGCACGAAGATCGTGATCATCGGGCCGTAGAGGAACAGCAYGAACGCGCCGAACACCGCGGCGAGGGCGTAGAAGCTGCGCGGGCGCTTGTCGGCGTGCATCAGAGTTGCTTCCGGATGTCGACGAGCCGGGTCAGGCCCCAGATSATCATCAGCACMACCGCCAGCAGGATCACCGCATTGGCCGCSGCCAKCGGRAACTGCAGGTAMGARGTCTGCACCTGGATGATCTTGCCGAYSGAGGCGATCTGCTGGCCGCCCATSACGCCGATSGTCACGAAGTCGCCCATCACGATGGTGATGACRAARATCGAGCCGATGATGATGCCGGTGCGGCTCAGCGGCACGACGACGTTCCACACCGTCTGCCAGCCGCTCGCGCCGGAATCGCGTGCCGCCTCGATCAGCGCGCGGTCGATGCGCATCATCGAGTTGAAGATCGGCACGATCATGAACATCGTGTAGAGGTGCACGAAGGCGAGCACCACCGAGAAATCGCTGAACAGCAGCCACTCGATCGGCGAATCGATCACGTTGATCGCCTGCAGCCCCTGGTTGATCAGCCCGTTGCGCCCGAGCAGCGGCACCCACGAGATCATGCGGATCACRTTGGASGTCCAGAACGGGACGGTGCACAGGATGAACAGCAGCGTCTGCGCGCCGACCGAGCGCACGTGGAACGCGAGGAAATACGCCACCGCGAAGCCGATCAGCAGCGTGACGAGCCAGACGAGGAAGCAGAACTTCAGCGTCGACAGGTAGGTGCGGACCGTGGTCTCGTTGAAGACGTCGAGGTAGTTCTGCCAGGTGAAGGCCGGGATCAGCTCGTAGTCGGTGGCGCGCCAGAAGCTCACCGTCACCACCAGCAGCAGCGGCAGCACCAGGAACAGCAGGAACACCATGGCGAATGGTGTGGCCTGCAACCACGCTGGCAGACGAGTGGGCTTCATGGGATCAAGCAACGCCCCGGGATCCGGCTTTGCCGGGCCCAGGGGTGGCGCCCCTTGGGGGCAGGAGCGAAGCGACTGGGGGGCTCATGCAGCTACGAACTCATTCCACTTCTGAACCATGTACGCGTTCTCGTCCATGATCGCGTTCCAGCAGGCGATGCCGCCCATGCGCGTCTCGTAGCTGCCGCCGTCGCGCACGCTGCCCGCCTTGGCCAGCAGGTCGCCGTTGGGCGACTTGATGTCCTGCGCGGCCGCCTTGCCTTCCATCCAGTAGGCCCATTCGTAGGCTTCCATCTTGGCCTTCGCGGTCTCCAGCACCGCGCTGTAGTAGCCCTGGCGGTTCAGGTACGCGCCGGCCCAGCCGTCGAGGAACCAGTTGATGAATTCGTAGACCGCGTCGGCCTTCTTGCCGCTCACCGTCTTCGGCACGCCGAAGCCGGCGGCCCACGCGCGGTAGCCCTCCTTCAGCGGCTGGAAGGTGCAGGCGATGCCCTTGGTGCGCACCGCGGTGACGGCCGGCGACCACATCGACTGGATCACGACCTCGCCCGAGGCCATCAGGTTCACGCTCTCGTTGAAATCCTTCCACAGCGCGCGGAACTGGCCGGCCTTCTTCGCCTCGATCAGGGTCTTGATCGTCAGGTCGATTTCCTTCTTCGTCATGTTCCCCTTGTCGGGGTACTTGTAGAGGCCCGCCGCCTCCACCACCATCGCCGCGTCCATGATGCCGATCGACGGGATGTTCAGGATCGCGGCCTTGCCCTTGAACTCGGGGTTCAGCAGTTCCTTCCAGCTCTCGATGGGGCGCTTGATCAGGTCGGGCCGGATGCCCAGCGTGTCGGCGTTGTAGACGGTCGGGATCAGCGTCATGAACTGCGTCGGCTCCTTCGCGAAGTCCTTCGCGGTGGGGGATGCGACGTACATCACCTTCTTCGGCGCGGTGCCCTGGTCACCGACCTTCTTGCCGCCGACTTCGCCCTTGGTGAACAGCGTCGTGATCTTGTCGGCGTTCTTGATGCGCTTGGTGTCGATGCCCAGCAGGTTGCCGGTCGGCAGGATCTTCTTCAGCGAGAAGTACTCGGTGTCGATCAGGTCGAACGAGTTCGGCGCGGTGACGGCGCGCTTGGTCACGTCGTCGGTGGTGACCGGGATGTACTGGATCTCGATGCCGGTGTCGGCCTTGAACTTGTCGGCGATGGCCTTGTCCTGGTTCACCGCGGTGCCCAGGTAGCGCAGCGTGATCTTCTCCTGCGCATGCACGAACGGGAAGGCCAGCGTGCCGCCGGCGGCGGCCGCGCCCTTCAGCAGCGTGCGGCGGCCGAGCTTGGGTGTGGCCGGTGTAGCGGACGGATCGTTGTGGTCGGACATGGAAGGCTCCTCGGGGTGTTTGTGGGAACGGAAAGGATTCAAGCCAGCGCATGCGCCTCGTGCGCGGCCCAACTGACGTAGACGGTGTCGCCGGGCGCGAACGGCGCGGCGTCGAAGCTGGCGTCGGAGACGGTGGCCGTCCAGTGCGCATCGGCCGCCTCGCCGTGCGGCGCGAGGCTGACCTGCACGTACGTGCCCTGGTACTCGACGGCGCGCACCGCGGCGGCGTGGCCTTCGGTGTCGGCATGGTGCTGCAGCCGCATGCGGTCGGAGCGCACCGCGATGCGGCCGGCCGGCGACGCGATCACGTTGTGCGCGCCCATGAAGCGTGCGACGAACTCGCTGCGCGGCGCGTTGAACACCTCGCGCGGCGAGCCGGTCTGCTCGATGCGGCCCTGGTTCATCACGACCACCTGGTCGGCCAGCGCCATCGCCTCTTCCTGAGAGTGCGTCACGTGCACGAAGGTGAAGCCGAGCTCCTGCTGCCAGCGCTTCAGCTCGGCGCGCATCTGCACGCGCAGGAACGGATCGAGCGCCGACAGCGGCTCGTCGAGCAGCAGCACGCGCGGCTCGGTCATCAGCGCGCGCGCCAGCGCCACGCGCTGCTGCTGGCCGCCGGAGAGTTCGCTCGGCAGGCGAGCGAGGTAGGGCGTCATCGCGACCAGCGCGAGCAGTTCGCGCGCCCGCGCATGGCGCTCGGCGGGCGGCTTGCCGCGCATCTTCCAGCTGAAGGCGACGTTGTCGAGCACGCTCAGGTGCGGGAACAACGCGTAGCTCTGGAACATCATCGCGGTGCCGCGGTCGGCGGCGGCGCTGTAGGTGATGTACTTGCCGCCGAGCAGGATCTGCCCGTCGCTCGCGAGCTCGTGGCCGGCGATCATGCGCAGCGTCGAGGTCTTGCCGCAGCCCGAGGGCCCCAGCAGGCAGCAGTAGCTGCCGGAGGGAATCGTCAGGTCGATGCCGTCGACGGCGACCGTGTCGCCGTAACGCTTGACCAGCGAGGTGAGCACCAGGGACGAGTCGGGCTTCATGGTCGCCCATGTATGCAAAGCATGTGCCAGATGACGCTCCCCCCGAAGCGCCTTCGGCGCCTCCCCCCAGGGGGCGCCACCAGCGGCCCGGCAGAGCCGGTTCCGCGGCGGCTGCTTGGCCGATCCAGCACTGCGGCTTGCACCAAGTGCGCAAGTTGGCCTCTGGCATCGCCCGATTTTGGGGCGACGGCACGCCTTGGAACGGGCGCACGACTTGCTCAGCTGATGGCGATACCCGGGCCCGCTTTGTATACAAAGCAGCCCACAGACCCGAGGAGCCGACGATGAAGATCCGCCTGATCAACCCCAACACCAGCGCGTCGATGACCGCCAAGATCGGCGAGGCCGCGCGCGCGGTCGCCGCGCCCGGCACCGTGATCGACGCGGTGCAACCGAGCTTTGGCGCACCGTCGATCGAGGGGCACCATGACGACGTGTGGGCCGCCGCCGGCGTGGCCGAACAGGTGCGCGCGGGCGAGGTGCTGGGCGCCGATGCGCACGTCATCGCGTGCTTCGGCGACCCCGGCCTGCATGCGGCGCGCGAGCTGGCACGCGGGCCGGTGATCGGCATCGCGGAGGCGGCGTTCCATTGCGCGTCGCTCGTGGCCACCGGCTTCTCGGTCGTCACGACGCTCACGCGCACCTGCGTGATCGCCGAGCACCTGGTGCTGCAGTACGGCTTCGAGCGCCGCTGCCGCGGCATCCACGGCACCGACATCGCGGTGCTGGAACTCGACGACCCGGCGAGCGACGCCTATGCACGCATCCTCGCGAGCGCCCGGCAGGCGCTGGAGCGCGACCGCTCCGGCGCGATCGTGCTGGGCTGCGCCGGCATGGCCGACCTGTGTGCGCGGCTGCAGGCCGAGCTCGGCGTGCCGGTGGTCGACGGCGTCGCGGCGGCCGTCAAGCTGGCCGAGGGGCTGGTCGCGATCGGGCTCGGGACGAGCAAGCGCGGGGACTATGCGGCGCCGCTGCGCAAGGCGTATGTGGGGTTGGCAGCGCCCTATTCACCGTAGCCCGGATGCGAATCCGGGATTCGTGGTCCACGATCCCGGGTTGTCACCCGGGCTACGGGCTCGCGGACCAGAACGTCTGATGCAGCTGGAGCAGCTCCGCCTCCACCTCCCCCACCGGCCCCCACACCCGCACCGCCTTCTGCCCGCGCGCAAACACCTCGCGGCACGGCAGGTCGAGCGTCGGGTTGTCGGGATGCGCGCCGGTGATCGCGAGCAGCGCCGCCTCCGACACGCCATACACCAACCGCCCGATGTGCGCCCAGTACTGCGTGCCGGCGCACATCGCGCACGGCTCCACCGTCGTGTACAGCGTGCAGTTCCACAGGAACCCGGGCGCATGGTTCAGCGAGGCATGCCGTGCGAGCGTGGCCTCGGCGTGCTGCACCGTGTCGATGTTGCCCTGCTCGGCCAGCACCGTCTCGTGGTCCGGCGCCACCAGCAGCGCGCCGAACGGATGGCGACCCAGGCCCATCGCCCGCCGCGCCACCTCGTTCGCACGCCGCAGATGCCGCAGCCTCTGCTCGTGCGTCGGATCGGGGTTCGAGAAATCGCTCATGCCGCACCCGCCCGCCGATGCGCCCAGCCCGTCGTGCGCCGCTCGATGATCGCGAACAGCTCGTACATCGCCATCGCCATCGCGCCCACCACCGCGAGCCCGGCGAACGCCAGCCCCATCTGCATCGACGAGCCGGCCGAGATCAGCAGGTAGCCGATGCCTTCGTTGGCGGCCGTCATCTCCGACACCGTCGTGCCGACGAAGGCCAGCGTGATCGCCACCTTCAGCGACGCGTAGAAATACGGCATCGAGCGCGGCAGCCCGACCTTCAGCAGCACATCGGTACGCCGCGCGCCCAGCACGCGCAGCACGTCCTCCAGCTCCGGCTCCAGCGTCGCCAGGCCGGTCGCGATGTTGACCGTGATCGGGAAGAACGAGATCAGGAACGCCGTCAGCACCGCCGGCCCGACGCCGATGCCGAACCACACGACGAGGATCGGCACGAAGGCCGCCTTCGGCAGCGCATTGAAGGCCGTCATCAGCGGGTACATCGCCGCATACGCCAACCGCGAGCTGCCGACCAGGAACCCCAGCAGCACGCCGACCACGATCGCCAGGCCGAAGCCCAGCATCGTGACCCAGAACGTGCGCCACGCATGCGCGGCGATCACCGCGCGGAACTCCCACAGCTGCTGCGCGATGCGCGACGGGCTCGGGAAGATGAAGTCGGAGATGCCGAAGCCGCGGCACGCCAGCTCCCACAGCAGCAGCACCGCGGCCAGCAGCAGCCACGGCGCCAGGCGCTCGCGCCGGCCCGTCACGACACCGCCTCCGGCGCGCGGCGGATGCTGCCGATGTGCTCGCGCAACTCGAGCACCACGTCGCTGAACTCGCGGGTGTAGGTGAGCGCGAGTTCGCGCGGGCGCTCGAAGCCGATCTCGCGGCGCACCTGCATGCGCCCCGGGCCGCGGGTCATCACATGCACCGTGTCGGCGAGGAACACCGCCTCGCGCAGGTCGTGCGTCACCAGGATCACGTTGAAGCGCTGCACCGCGTGCAGGTCGCGCAGCGTGCACCACAGCTCCTCGCGCGTGAACGCATCGAGTGCGCCGAACGGCTCGTCGAGCAGCAGCATCTTCGGCTCGTGGATCAGCGCACGGCAGATCGACGCCCGCTGCTGCATGCCACCGGACAGCTGCCACGGGAACTTGTCCTCGTAGCCGGCCAGGCCGACGCTTGCGAGCAGCGCGCGCGCCTTCGCCTCGTACTCGCCGCGCCGGGCGCGGAACTGCGAGCGGTACGGCTCGACGATCTCCAGCGGCAGCAGCACGTTGCGCAGCGTGCTGCGCCACGGCAGCAGCGAAGGCGCCTGGAACGCCATGCCGGTGATCTTCAGCGGGCCGGCGACCTCGCGGCCGTCGACCACCACCGTGCCCAGCGACGGCCGCCTCAAGCCGGTCGCGAGTTTCATGAAGGTCGACTTGCCGCAGCCCGAGGGCCCGACGATCGCGATGAACTCGCCGGGCTGCGCCTGCAGCGAGATGTCCTCGATCGCGAACTGCCGGCGCGCGAGCAGTTCATCGTTGTAGGCGAGCCAGACGTTGCGGAAATCGACGAAGGGCGGCGTGGACAGGCTCATGGGGATGCGACGGATGCAGCCGATGAAGGGGGTGAAGGGGCCGCAAGGCGCGCGATCAGCGACTTGACCGCCTCGCGGTACAGCGCCGGATCTTCGCTGTGCAGCCGGCTGTGCGAGCCGCCGCTGAACTCGACCCAGCGCGTGCCGGCCGGCGCCGCATCGCGCAGCCTGCGGCCCAGCGTCACCGGCACCGTGTCGTCGGCACTGCCGTGCATGATCAGGATCGGCGCGTCGATGTGGCCGATCTTGTCGACCGAATCGAACTGCTCGTTGGCGAGCCACGACACCACCGTGCCGATCGCGCCCAGCTCGGCGGCCACGTCGGGCAACCGCGTGAAGGTCGACTCGAGGATCAGGCCGCCGTAGTCGCGCCCGGCGTGCTGGCGGCTCGCCAGGTCAACCGCCACGCCGCCGCCCATCGAATGACCGAAGATCACGCGCCGCCGCGGATCGGGCTGGTGCTTCACCAGCTCGGCCCACGCGATGTCGGCATCGGCCAGGATCGTCGCCTCCGACGGCACGAGGGGCGTGCTCTCGCCCCAGCCGCGGTAGTCGACGGCCAGCACCGAGAAGCCGGCATCGCGCAGCGCGTCGATCTTCGGCAGGTTGCGGTACAGCGCGCGGAAGGTGCCGTGCAGGTACAGCAGCGTCGGCGCCTGCGGGTCGGCATTCGGCATCCACCACAGCTGCAGCCGGTCCTGCGCCCCGGGTGTTGCCCCAGGCACCGCCACCGCGTACGACACGTCGCCCGGCCGCAGCACCACGTCGGCCGGCTGCCCCGGCGAGGGTCGGAACACCCATTGCCTCTGCTTCAGGTCCCACCACGCGCAGCCCTGCAGCATGACAACGCATGACATCAATGAGCACAGCCATCCGACACGCCTGGACAGCTGGCTCCAGAAACGGGGTCGAGAGTTCGCGACAATCAGCGCCATGAAGTTTCCTGCCCTGGCGTCTGCCGTGTGCGCCTGCGGCGTGTCGATCTGCACCCCTGCGCAAACCGTACCCGCTGCCCCGGACGCGCCCGAGGCGCCGCCGGCCACTGTAGCCGCCCCCGCCGCCGACGTCGCACCCGCCGCCGATGTCTGGCGCCTGATGTACTCGCCGGCCACCTACCACTACTCGCGCGATCCGGACCACCGCTACGTGTGGATGGTCGGCCTCGAACGCGAGCGGCCGAACGGCGTGGTCTCGGGCCTCACCTACTTCAGCAACTCGTTCGGCCAGCCGAGCGCCTACGCCTACGTCGGCCAGCGCCTGACCGACTTCAGCGACTGGAACCGGCTCTACGCGCAGTGGACCGCCGGCCTGATCTACGGCTACAAGGCGCCGTTCGACGACAAGGTGCCGCTGAACTACAAGGGCTTCTCGCCCGGGCTGGTGCTGACGGTCGGCTGGCAGCTGACGCCGGCGCTGTCGACCCAGGTCAACGTGCTCGGCAACTCGGCGCTGATGTTCCAGTTGTCGGCCGTGGTGCCCTGACATGCGCTACTTCCGGACCACCGCGAACAGGTTGCGCGCGGCCGCATCGGGCAGGTAGCCGTCGGCCCAGACCGCCGCCGGGTTCACACGCTCCTTGGTGCCGAACGCGTCCGACACCTGGCTGGCCATCAGGCTCAGCCGCGGCGCCAGCACCGCCCCGAAGCCCTCGGCCCGCGCATCGGCCGTCAGCACCGTCGCATCGAGCGCGAGCTTCAGGCGCCGCAGCTCCAGCGCCTCGTTGACGATGCCGTCGCGCGCCTTCACGGTGGCGACCGCGGCAGCCGGGTCGGCCACCACGTCCTTCATGCCCTTCGCGAACGCGCGCAGGAAGGCCTTCACCGCGTCCGGGCGCTTCTTCAGGAACGCCTGCGACACGATGACCGCATTGCCGTAGAGCTTCACGCCGAACTGCGGGTAAGGCAGCACGACGACGTCGTCGGCCTTCACGCCGCGCGCCTCGAGGTTCAGCAGCGAGGTGAACGAGAAGCCGGTGATCGCGTCGATGTCGCCGCGCACCAGCATCGTCTCGCGCAGCGGCGGGTCCATCGCGGTCCAGGCCACGTTGCCGATGCCGTTGGCCTTCGCGAAGATCGGCCAGGCCTTGCGGCCGGCATCGAACACCGGTGCGCCGAGCTTCCTGCCGTTCAGGTCGGCCGGCGCCCTGATGCCGGACTTCTTCAGCGCCAGCACCGCGGCCGGCGTGTTGTTGTAGACCATCATCACCGCGACCGGCTTGTCCGGCGCGGTCGGGTTGTTGGCGTGGAACTCCATCAGCGCCGCGAGGTCGGCGAAGCCCATGTCGTACGCCCCCGACGCGACCCGCGTGACCGCGCCGCCCGAGCCGTTGCCGGCGTCGATCGTCACGTCGAGCTTCTCGGCCTTGAAATACCCCTTCGCGGCCGGCACCAGGAACATCGCCGCCGGGCCTTCGAAGCGCCAGTCGAGCTGGAACTTGATCGGGGTGTCCTGGGCGATGGCGCCTTGCGCGAGGAAGGCGGCGGCGAGGGCCAGCAGGCGAGCGAACATGCGAGGTCTCCGGTGGATCGGCGTTTCAGCCCTTCAGGAGGTCATGCAAGGTGCGCGCCACCACTTTCGTGGCACGCCGCAGGTCGTCGAGCACCACATGCTCATCGGCCCGCTTCGCGTTGCTCTCGAACACGGTGCGCGGCCCGGCACCGTAGATCACCGCCGGGATGCCGCGCTCGCTGTAGAGCCGCACGTCGGTGTACAGCGGCGAGCCCGAGGTCGGGATGGCCTCGCCGAACACCGCCTCGCCATGCCGCTGCAGCGCCTCGACCAGCGGCCGGTTGCCCGGCAGCGGCTGCAGCGCATGCGCCAGCAGCAGGCGGCGGATCTCGACCGTGATGCCCGGCACCTGCGCCGCCGCATCGGCGATCACCCGGCGCAGCGCGGCCTCGACCTCGGCCGGGTTCTCCTCCGGGATCATCCGGCGGTCGAGCTTCAGCACCACCTTGCCCGGCACCACGTTGGTGTTGGTGCCGCCCTCGATGCGCCCCACGTTGAGGTACGGGTGGCGGATGCCCGCCACCTTCGACGTGACCTGCCGGTACAGCGCGTTCTGCGCATACAGCGCGTTCAGCAGCACGACCGCGCCTTGCAGCGCATCGATGCCGGTGTCGGGGATCGCCGCATGCGCCATCCGGCCGTGCACCGTCACCTCCATCTGCAGGCAGCCGTTGTGCGCCGTCACCACCTGGTAGCTGAAGCCGGCGGCGATCAGCAGGTCGGGCTTCGTCAGGCCGTGCTTCAGCAGCCAGCCGGGGCCGAGCTCGCCGCCGAACTCCTCGTCGTAGGTGAAGTGCAGCTCGATGCCGCCCTTCAGCGGCACGCCCAACGCCTCGAGCGCGCGCACCGCGAAGGTGTAGGTCGAGAAATCGCTCTTGCTGACGGCCGCCGCGCGGCCGTAGAGCTTGCCGCCCTCGATGTCGCCGCTGTACGGGCCGTGCGACCAGCCCTCGCCGGGCGGCACCACGTCGCCGTGCGCGTTCAGCGCGATGGTCGGACCGTCGCCGTAACGACGCCGCACGATCAGGTTGGTGATGCTCTCCAGGCCGGCCGCGCGCACCTCGTCGCCCGGCACCACGTGCCGTTCAGCCTCGAAGCCGAAGCCCTGCAGCAGGGCCGCCGTGCGCTCGGCATGCGGCGCGTTGTTGCCCGGCGGCGTGTCGGTGGGCACTTGCACCAGCGCCTGCAGGAAGCGGGTCTGTTCATCGAAGTGCGCGTCGATCCACGCATCGAGGCGCGCGCAGAGGTCGTCGCTCATGTCGTCTCCAGGTGATCCAGCAGGTGCTGGAAGGCTTCGACGCACAGCTGTGCGTCGTGGGTGGTGATGGTTTCCAGCGGGTTGTGGCTGATGCCGGAGTTGCCGCCGCGCACGAACAGCATCGCCTGCGGCATCACCTCGTGCAGCTTCATCGCGTCATGGCCGGCGCCGCTGGGCATGCGGTGCACAGGCAAGCCGCCGGCCTCGACCGCGCGCTCCCAGCGGGCCTGCCAGGCCGCATCGCTCGGCGCGGCGCTGGCGCGCAGTGTCTCTTCCAGCGTGTGCTGCAGGCCGCGCCGCCCGCAGATGCGCTCCAGCTCGGCGACGACGTCGCGGGCCAGCGCATCACGCGCCTCGTCGGTGGTGGCGCGCAGGTCGAGGCTGAAGCGGCAGCGGCCCGGCACGACGTTGATCGAGCCGTTCGGCACCGTCAGCATGCCCACCGTGCCGACGAGGTGCGGCTGCGCCGCAGCGCGCTTCTCCACGTACAGCGCCAGCTCGGCCACCGCGGTCGCGGCATCGCGGCGGCGGTCCATCGGCGTCGTGCCGGCGTGGCTGGCCATGCCGATCACCTCGCCCAGGTAGCGCACGCTGCCGTTGATCGACGTGACGACGCCCAGCGGCAGGTCGAGCTCGTTGAGCACCGGCCCCTGCTCGATGTGCACCTCGACGAAGCCGAGGTACCGCGACGGGTCGCGCTGCAGCGCGGGGATCGTCGCGGGGTCGAGGCCGGCAGCGCGCATCGCGTCGCGCATCGCGATGCCGTCGGCATCCTGCTGGTCGAGCCAGCGCACGTCGAACTGCCCGATCAGCGCCCCCGAGCCGAGGAAGGTGGCCTTGTAGCGCTGCCCCTCTTCCTCCGCAAAGCCGACCACCTCGATGCCGTGCCGCAGGCGCCGGCCGGCGCGCTGCAGCTCGCGCACGCAGACCATCGGCACCAAGATGCCGAGCCGGCCGTCGTACTTGCCGCCGTTGCGCACGGTGTCGAAGTGCGAGCCGGTGAGCAGGCGCGGCGCGGCGCGGTCCGCCCCGTGATAGAGGCCGACCACGTTGCCGACCGCATCGACCGACACCTCGTCGAAGCCGCACTCCTGCATCCAGCGCACCAGTTGCCGCTGGCAGGCACGGTGCGCATCGGTCAGGTAGGTGACGGTGAGCTGGCCCTGCTCGGCGTAGCCGGGGTCGCTGTGCTGCGCGAGCAGCTCGGCGCAGTCCCACACCTGGTTGCCCAGCGTCGGCTCGCTGCCGAACTTGTCGTCCAGGCGCAGCTCGGCGATGCGGTGGATCTGGCGCAGGCATTCGGCCAGCTCGACATCGGCCGGGCCGTCGACGCGGCGCGCGAAGGTCTCGATGATCTGCGCGCGCGTGAGCCCGCTGCCGCGCGGACCACGCACCGCGAGGATGAACGGCCAGCCGAAGCGCTCACGGTACGCGGCGTTCAGCGCCTGCAGCCGCGCGTACTCCGCCTCGGAGCACTGCGTGAGCCCGGACACCGACTGCTCGCTGGCCGACTCGCTCGTCAATGCCACGCGCGCCTTGCCAGCGAGTTCGGGATGGGCGCGCACCAGCGCAAGCTGCTCGTCGCGCGGCGCATCGCGCACCACCTGCACCAGCGCCTGGCGCAGCTGCGCGAGGCTCGCGAACGGCGCCGCGGCGAACGCGCGCTCGGCGATCCATGGCGAATGCTCGTAGGTGCCATCGAGCAGCGCGACGAAGCCCTCCAGCGTCGCTTCGTTCAGTTGCTGCAGGCTGACGCTCATTTCCACACCCAGGCGTTGTCAGGGTTGAACGGATGCACGCTCTTCCAGTGGCGCGCGATGTCGACGCGGCGGCACACCCACACCCGGTCGTGCGCCTCCACGTGGTCGAGGAAGCGCTGCAGCGCGCGAAAGCGCCCCGGCCGCCCGAGCAGCCGGCAGTGCATGCCGACGCTCAGCATGCGCGGCGATTCGTCACCCTCGGCGTACAGCACGTCGAAGCTGTCGCGCAGGTAGGTGAAGAAATCGTCGCCGGTCGCGAAGCCCTGCGGCAGCGAGAAGCGCATGTCGTTGGTGTCGAGCGTGTACGGCACCACCAGGTGCGGCGCGAGGCTGCCGTCGGTCTTGCGCACCTGCAGCCAGAACGGCAGGTCGTCGCCGTAGTGGTCGCTGTCGTACTC
>NZ_JBFUFP010000062.1:0-12946 GCF_056403375.1 Rhizobacter sp. P2_H2 | reverse complement strand
CGCTGACCGAGCAGCTGTCGGGCCGCTTCGCCGAGCGCATCCGGCAGCGGCTGCTCGCACCGGGCTCGCGGCTGCCGTCGGTGCGGGAGTGCGCGCGCCGGCACGGGGTCAGCGCCTACACGGTGGTCGCGGCCTACGACCAGTTGCTGGCGCAGGGCTTGGTGGAGGCCCGCAAGCAGCGCGGCTTCTTCGTGCGCGAGCAGCAGCCGCGCGAGGCAGCCCGCGATGCCGCGCGCACGCCGGCATCGGCCGCCCCGCCCGTCAACGCCGCGGCCCCGATTGCCTTTCCGCGTGCCCCGCTCAGCGCGATCGCGCTGATGCGCAGCATGTTCCAGCCGCCGGGCACGCGGCCGATGCCGGGGCTGGGCACGCTGCCGTCGGAGTGGCTGGACCTGCCGATGCTCAGCACCGCGCTGCGCCGCGTCAGCAGCGGCGCGCTGCTCGGCCCGCTGGCCCTGCAGTACGGCGAGCCGGCGGGCGACTTGCGGCTGCGCCGGGCGCTGTCGCAGCGGCTGGTCGACTTCGGCGTGAAGGCGGCGCCGGAGCAGATCGTCACGACCTTCGGTGCCACCCATGCGCTGGACATCGTCACCCGCAGCCTGACCCGCGCCGGCGACAGCGTGCTGGTCGACGAACCCGGCTGGTCGGTCGAGTTCGCGCGGCTGGCGGCCCTCGGCCTGCGCGTGCTGCCGGTGCCGCGCGGCGAGGACGGGCCCGACCTCGCGGTGATGGAGCGCCTGATCGAGGCCCAGAAACCGCACGAGCGCCCGCGGCTGTACATCACCGTCTCGGTGCTGCACAACCCGACCGGTGCGACGCTCGCGCTCGGCCATGCGCACCGGCTGCTGAAGCTCGCGCAGGCGCACGACCTGCACATCGTCGAGGACGACACCTACGCCCATCTGGCACCGCCGCACCTGCCGCGGCTCGCGGCGCTGGACGCGCTGGAGCGCACGATCTACATCTCCGGCTTCTCGAAGATCCTGGTGCCGAACTGGCGGGTCGGCTATCTGGCAGCGCCGCCGGCGCTGGTCGACCGCTTCATCGACACCAAGCTGCTCGGCAGCCTCTCCACCACCAGCCTGACCGAGCAGGCGCTTGCCCACTGCCTGGAGCACGGCCTGCTGCGCCGCCATGCCGAGCGCGTGATGGCCCGGCTGGACGCGGCCCGGGCGCGCTCGGTGCAGCTGGCCGAGGCGGCGGGCTGCCGCTTCGCGGCCACGCCGCGCGGCCTGTTCGGCTGGGTCGACACCGGCGTCGACACCGAGCGGCTGTCGCAGGTGATGCTGGACGACGGCTGGCTGCTGGCACCGGGCTCGATCTTCCACGCCACGCGGCGCCCCGGCACGCTGATGCGCATCAACTTCGCGACCACGCAGGATGCGCAGTTCTGGCAGGCGCTGCAGCGCGCCCGCGACACCCCCGGCATGGCGACACCCCGGAATCCGGGCTTTGCATCGACAGCCCGGTGACCTACAGTCACACCTTCTTGCAACTCCCCAGTCCATGTTCGAGCCCACCATCCCCTTCGGCGAGCCCGAGCTGATGCGCGTCAGCGCCTTCGAGCGCTACCTGCATGAGCCGGGGGGTCCGCGTGCGCTCGGCGAAGTCGCCGACAGCAGCCTGCGCGGCGCGACGCTCAGCCCGTCGCTGCTGGCCGACCTGAGCCGTTTCGAGCGGGCCGGCCATGCGTCCGAGGTGCTGGACGTGCTGGCCGCCTGCGTGCGGCATTCGCAGCAGGTGGTGATCCACCTGCAGATGGGCCCGGCGGTGGTGCCGCTGACCGTGTTCGCGCGCGAGCGCCTGGTGCACTGCCCGATCAGCCTGGATGCGCTGCTGCGCGAGCGGCCCACCGAACTGCGGGTGCTGCACGTCGAGCCGGCGGTGCTGCGCACGCCGGGCGACTCGGAGCTGTCGCTGGTGGCCGATGAGCAGCACTACCACTCGCTCGGGCCGGTGCTGTGGGAACTGGCGCTGCGCGGCTCGCGCAACGCGCTGCTGCCGGAGATCGCCGGGCCGGTGGCCTACCGCGTCGCGCCGGGCTTCAACCTGGGCGGCCTGCGCGCCGGCGGCCTGGTGCGCACGGCGGTGCAGCGGCTGCAGGGCGACCGCTCGTCGCTGCGCGAGATGGCCGACTGGCCGGGCTTCGACACCTCGCGCGCCGCGCGTCTGCTGAACGCGCTGTACCTGCAGTCGGGGCTGATCATCAGCCGCACGCACCGCAGCGCGCTCGCCGAATCCTGGTTCGGCGCGCTCGGGCGCTCTGGATGACGACCCCTCGGTCGACGGGTACATCGACCGATCCCCCGAGGGGATGCGGGCCGGCTTGGGGCGGCCCGGCGCTCGGCCCGCGCCAGCGCACCACCCTCGCAGCGATCAGCGCGCGCCGAGCTCTTCCCAGCGCGTCAGCGCCGTCAGCAGCTCGTCGTCGAGGGCCGCGAAGCGCGCCTGCGCGGCCGCGAGCTTCGCCGCGTCGCCGGCGTAGATCTCGGTGCCGGCGAGCAGCGCCGAGAGCGTCTTCTGCTCGGTCTCCAGCGCCTCGATGCGCGCCGGCAGGCCGTCGAGTTCGCGCTGTTCCTTGTAGCTGAGCTTGGCCTTCTTCGCGACCGGCGCGGCTGCGGGCGGCGGCGGCGCAGCAGGCGTCGGTGCGGGCGCCGACCTGGCCGCCTTGTCGCGCATCGCCCGTGCGCGGTCGCGCTGCAGCTTCCAGTCCTCATAGCCGCCTTCGTACTCGCGCCAGAAGCCCGGGCTCTCGTCGCCTTCCCATGCGATCGTGCTGGTGACCACGTTGTCGAGGAAGCGCCGGTCGTGGCTCACCAGGAACACGGTGCCCGGGTAGCCCTGCAGCAGCTCCTCGAGCAGCTCGAGCGTGTCGATGTCGAGGTCGTTGGTGGGTTCGTCGAGCACCAGCACGTTGGCCGGCAGCGCGAACAGGCGGGCCAGCAGCACGCGGTTGCGCTCGCCGCCGCTCAGCGTGCGCACCGGCGAGTTGGCGCGCTCGGGAGAGAACAGGAAGTCGTTCAGGTAGCTCATCACGTGCTTGCGCTGGCCGTTGAACTCCACCCACTCGCTGCCCGGGCTGATGGTGTCGGCGAGCGTCGCGTCGAGCTTCAGCGTGCTGCGCATCTGGTCGAAGTAGGCGACCTCGAGCTTGCTGCCCTGGCGCACGTGGCCGGAGTCGGGCTTCAGTTCACCGAGGATCAGCTTCAGCAGCGTCGTCTTGCCGGCGCCGTTCGGCCCGATCAGGCCGACCTTGTCGCCGCGCAGGATGGTCGCGGTGAAGTCCTTCACGATCACCTTCTCGCCGAAGCGCAGGTTCACGTCGCGCAGCTCGGCGACGATCTTGCCGCTGGGCGCGCCGGAGTCCACTTCCAGGCGCACCTGGCCGAGCGAATCGCGGCGCTTCTGGCGCTGGTCGCGCAGCACTTCCAGCCGCTGGATGCGCGCCACGCTGCGCGTGCGGCGGGCTTCGACGCCCTTGCGGATCCACACCTCTTCCTGGGCCAGCAGCTTGTCGGCGCGCGCGTTGGCAAGCGCATCGGATGCGAGCTGCTCTTCCTTCATGCGCTCGTAGGCCGTGAAGTTGCCGGGGTAGCTGCGGATGATGCCGCGATCGAGTTCGACGATGCGGGTGGCCACGCCATCGAGGAAGGCGCGGTCGTGGGTGATCAGCATCACGCTGCCCTTGAAGCTGCGCAGCAGCTCTTCGAGCCAGGCGATCGAATCGAGGTCGAGGTGGTTGGTGGGCTCGTCGAGCAGCAGCACGTCGGGCACCGCGACCAGCGCTTGCGCCAGCGCGACGCGCTTCTTCATGCCGCCGGAGAGCTGGCTGATCTCGCGCGAGCCGTCGAGGTGGAGCTGCGCGAGCGTGGTGTCCACGCGCTGCTCCCAGTTCCAGGCGTCGAGCGCCTCGATGCGCGTCTGCAAGGCATCGAGGTCAACGCCGTCGGCGTGTTCTTCATAGGCCTGGCGCACGGCACGGGCTTCGGCCACGCCTTCGCTGACGGCCTCGAACACCGTGTGGCCCGGTTCGAACACGGGCTCCTGCGGCACGTAGCAGATGCGCACGCCTTGCGTCATCTGCAGCAGGCCGTCGTCGAGCTTCTCCAGCCCGGCGATGATCTTCAGCATCGAGGACTTGCCGGCGCCGTTGCGGCCGATCAACCCGAGGCGCTCACCGGTTTCGAGCGAGAACGCCGCGTTGTCGAGCAGGGCCACGTGGCCGAAGGCCAGGTGGGCATTGGAAAGCGAGAGGACGGCCATGGGGAAACCAACGGAGGAAACCGCGATTATCCCGTGCCCCGGATTTCAGGGGAGCTTGGCCTCCAGCGCGTCGATGAACATCTCTGCCACGTCGAAGCCGGCCTGCTGCGTGATTTCCTGGAAGCAGGTCGGGCTGGTCACGTTGATCTCGGTCAGGCTGTCGCCGATGATGTCGAGCCCGACGAGCAGCAGCCCGCGCGCGGCGAGCACCGGGCCGAGCGCCTCGGCGATCTCGCGGTCGCGGGCCGACAGCGGCTGTGCGACGCCCTTGCCGCCGGCGGCGAGGTTGCCGCGGATCTCGCTGCCTTGCGGGATGCGCGCCAGCGAGAACGGCACCGGCACGCCGCCGATCACCAGCACGCGCTTGTCGCCCTTCACGATCTCGGGCAGGTAGCGCTGCACCATCACCGTCTGCGTGCCGCCCTTGTTGAGCGTCTCGGTGATGCTGCCGAGGTTCAGCCCGTCGGGGCCGACGCGGAAGATGCCCATGCCGCCCATGCCGTCGAGCGGTTTCAGGATGATGTCGTGGTGGACCGCGTGGAAGCGCTTGATCTCGGCCTCGTCGCGCGTGACGAGTGTCGGGCCGATGAAGTCGGGGAACTCGAGGATCGCGAGCTTTTCCGGGTGGTCGCGCAGTGCGGCCGGCTTGTTGAAGACGCGGGCGCCTTCGCGCTCGGCCTGTTGCAGCAGGTGGGTGGCGTAGAAGTATTCGCTGTCGAAGGGCGGGTCCTTGCGCATCAGCACGGCGGTGAGGTCGGCGAGCGCGAGCGTCTGTGCGGGCTGTTCGGCGAACCAGGCGTGCGGGTCGGAGGTGACGGTGAAGGGCCTCACCTTGGCCTGCACGCGGCCGCCGCGTTCCCAGACCAGGTCGCGCGGTTCGCAGGCGGCGAGTGCGTGGCCGCGGCGGGCGGCTTCGCGCATCATGGCGAAGGTGGAGTCCTTGTAGGTCTTGAAGCCTTCCAGCGGGTCGGCAACGAACAGCAGCGTCATGGCGGGGCGCTCTCTTTCGGTCAGGCGGCGATGCGGGGCCGCCACTGTTGCACAAAAAGCGCGAGCGCGCCGGCGACCATGCCCCAGAAGGCCGAGCCGATGCCCCAGAGGCTGAGCCCGCTCAGCGTGACGAGGAAGGTGATCAGTGCGGCCTCGCGGTGCGCGTCTTCCTTCAGTGCGGAGGCGAGCCCGTTGCCGATGGTGCCGAGCAGGGCGAGCCCGGCGATCGCGACGACCAACTCGCGCGGGAAGGCCGTGAGCACGCCGGTGACGGCCGCGCCGAACAGCCCGATCACGCAGTAGATCAGCCCGCAGGCGACGGCGGCCATGTAGCGGCGGTTCTTGTCTTCATGCGCTTCGCGGCCCATGCAGATGGCGGCGGTGATGGCGGACAGGTTCAGTGCGAAGGCACCGAACGGCGCGAGCAGCAGCGTGGCGAGGCCGGAGATCGTGATGAGCTTGGAGATCGGCATGTCGTAGCCGGCGGCGCGGATCGCGGCGACGCCGGGCAGGTTCTGCGAGGCCATGGTGACGATGAAGAGTGGCAACGCGAGGCTGATGACGGCGGGCAGCGTGAAGACCGGCATCGTGAACACGGGGATCGTCAGCGCGAACGAGACGGCCCCGAGGTGCAGTTGCCCCTGCGCCACGGCGAACGCGGTACCCACCGCCAGCACGCCGGGCACCGCATAGCGCGGCCAGAAGCGCCGCCCGACGAGGTAGGTGGCCAGCATCAGCAGCACGAGTGCGAACGAGGATTTGAGCGCGATGAAGGCATCGAGCCCGAAGCGGGCGAGCACGCCGGCGAGCAGCGCGCTGGCGATCGGCATCGGGATGCGCCCCATCAGCCGTTCGAACCAGCCGGTGACGCCAAAGAGCGTGATGAGGGCGGCGCTGACGAGGAAGGCGCCGACGGCCTCGGGCAGGTGAAAGCCGCCGGTGGCAGCAGCGGTGGCAAGCACCGCCGCGCCGGGTGTTGACCACGCGATCATCACCGGCTGGCGCAGCCACAACGAAGGCACCACCGAGCACAGTCCCATGCCCAGACCGAGGGCCCACATCCACGAGCTGATCTCGGCAGGCCCGGCGCCGAGGGCTTGCGCGGCGGAAAAGACGATGGCGACGGAGCTGGTGAAGCCGACGAGGACGGCAACGAATCCGGCCACGAAGGCCGAGAGGGACATGTCGGAGGGATGGAGGCGCATGGCTCGGGAGCCTACCGCGTACAGCGGTTCACTGCGTGGCATTGCCGGGTCTCGCCCCGGCGGGCGAGTCACTTTCATTTGCTGGCTCAAATGAAAGTAACCAAAGCAAAGAGCCCTCAACCCGAAAACCATACGGTTCGTTCAGTCTCGCTGCGGACAACACTGACGCTTCGGCTGGTGCCCCACCTTCATTGGGATTGTTGGCCGTTCTTCTCCACCCAGCTCGCTGCGCATCGCCAAGATGCATGGCGATCGCGGGCGCGAGACGATGCGACGCGAAGCGAGTGAAGCGGGAGAACAACAATCCCAATGAACGGGGATGTGCAGCCGAAGCGTCAGTGTTGTCCGCAGCGAGACTGAACGAACCGYATGGTTTTCAAAGCGCCTTTGCTTTGGTTACTTTCATTTGGCAAGACAAATGAAAGTGACTCGCCCGCCGGGGCGAAACCTRCCGGCAAGCACAGCGCAGCGTCCGGAGCGAAACCCGGCAAAGGCATCAAGCAGTGAGCGACAACCCATTAGCCCGAATATCAAACTGCAACTTCTGATAAACCCGTCGAATCCCGCAAGCCACCGTGTGCACGCTCGCATGCCACTGCTGCGCGATCTCGTCGATCAGGTAGCCCTGCGCCAGCCACTGCAGGATCTGCCGCTCCATGCCGGTCAGCACCAGCGGGTTCAGCGCCTCGGTCATCGTGTCGGCCAGCGCATGCCGCGGCGATGTCTCGAAGTGAGACAGCACCTGGCGCGCAATGGTCGGCGTCATCGGCGACTCACCCCTGGCCACCTCCTGCAGTCCGCTGATCAGCGCCTCGGGGGAGTTGGCATGCACCCAATACCCGTCGGCCCCGGCGCGCAAGGCCTGCAGCAGCACCATGTCGTCGTGCGACATCAGCGTCACCAGCACCTGCGGGCGCGTCGCACGGCCGCCCTGGCGCAGGTCGCCCAGCAGGCCGTCGACCGGGCCGTCCTGCACGCGCAGGTCGGTCACCAGGATGTCGGGGTCGGCGCGCGCGATCAGCGGCCGCGCCTCGTCGATCGTGTGGACCGTGCCGACCACCCGGAAACCCGGAGTGGCCGCGATCAAGGCCGCCAGATGAGGGCTGGCCTCATGGTCACGCTGCAGAAGGACGAGGGACGGCATGGAAAAACGCACAAGCAAGCAGATCGGCCATTCTTCGCCGCACCCCCATCCGGTGCATCCCCATGACCAAGGGCTGCCAGCCCCCTCAACCCGGGGGGGTCATCGCGAAACTGTACGCCTGCGCCATCGGCCAGTACAGCCGGAAGACGTTGTGCGCCGGCTCGCTGCCGTCCAGCAGCGAACCCGGCTTCAGGAACGGCAGCAGATTCGCGAGCAGTTTCACCTCATGGTCGGCAGACCGGCGCACGATGTGCGACGCCGTGATGCCGCCCGGATGCGTCAGCCCCGCCGCCTGAACCAGCTCCTTCAGCGCGCGCAAGGTGTTCTGGTGGTAGTGGAAGACGCGCTCGGCCTTGGTCGGCACCACCAGCGCGCGCTGGCGCTGCGCGTCCTGCGTGCTGACCCCCGTCGGGCACGCACCGGTGTGGCAGGCCTGCGCCTGGATGCAACCGAGCGCGAACATGAAGCCGCGCGCCGCATTGCACCAGTCCGCCCCCAGGGCCATCATCCGCGCGATGTCGAACGCGCTGACCACCTTGCCGGCACAGCCGAGCTTCACCTGGTCGCGCAGGTTCAGCCCGACCAGCGTGTTGTGCACCAGCAGCAGGCCCTCCTGCAGCGGCGCACCGACGTGGTCGGTGAACTCCAGCGGCGCCGCGCCGGTGCCGCCCTCGGCACCATCGACGACGATGAAATCCGGCGTGATGCCGGTGACGAGCATCGCCTTCGCGATCGCGAACCACTCCCACGGGTGGCCGATGCACAGCTTGAAGCCGGTCGGCTTGCCGCCGGACAGCGTGCGCAGCCGCTCGATGAACCGCATCATCTCGACCGGCGTGTCGAACGCGCTGTGGCGTGCCGGCGAGATGCAGTCGACCCAGGCTGCCACACCCCGGGCCTCGGCGATCTCGGGCGTGACCTTCGGCCCCGGCAGCACGCCGCCATGCCCGGGCTTGGCACCCTGGCTCAGCTTCAACTCGATCATCCGCACCTGCGGCTGGGTCGCGTTCTCGGCGAAGCGCCGCTCGTCGAAGCTGCCATCTTCATGGCGGCAACCGAAGTAGCCGGAGCCGACCTCCCAGATCAGGTCGCCGCCGTTCTCGCGGTGATGGCGGCTGATGCTGCCCTCGCCGGTGTCATGCGCGAAGCCGCCGCGTTTCGCGCCGGCATTGAGCGCAAGGATCGCGTTCGCCGACAGCGCACCGAAACTCATCGCCGAGATGTTGAAGACGCTCGCCGAGTACGGCTGTGCGCGGTTCGCGCCGATCATCACGCGGAAGTCGTGCGTCGGCAGCTCGGTCGGCGCAATCGAGTGGTTGATCCATTCGTAGCCGAGCGCACCGACGTCCATCTGCGTGCCGAACGGCCGCTTGTCGGGATCGTTCTTCGCCCGCTGGTAGACCAGCGAGCGCTGCTGGCGCGAGAACGGCGCCGCCTCGTTGTCGCCCTCGATGAAGTACTGGCGCATCTCGGGCCGGATGAACTCCAGCAGGAAGCGCAGGTGCCCGATCACCGGGTAGTTGCGCAGCACCGAATGCCGCGCCTGCAGCACATCGTGCACGCCGACGCCCACCAGCAGCGCGAACAGCAGCAGCCAGGGCCACCCGACGTGGAACGCGACCGCGGTGAACGCACTGAGCAGCAGCCCGATACCGCTCAGCAGCCAGGCGCTGTAGCGGATCGGGAAATACTGGTTGAGCCTGAGTATCCACTCTTGCATCGCAGCCTCCTCACATGGCCGCGATGGTAGACGGTGGACAGGGGGCAGGCGGCGCGCTGGGCGCCGCCGGGAGCCGTCACTTCTTCGGCTTGCCTGATTCTTCGCTGCGCTCGATCTCGCCGTTCTTCATCGCGCGCTTCGTCTCGGCCTTCACGTCGGCGCGATCGGCCGGCGGCGGCGATCCGGCGGCCGGCGGCGGCAGCTTGTTCAGGTCGCCCTCGCTGGTCTTCATCTCGCCCATGGCCTTCGCGGCCTTGGTGTCCGCCTTGACCTGCGCGCGCGTCGTCTCCGACGTGACCGGCTTGCGCTTGTTGTCGTGCTGCTCGCCGACCGGCACCTTCTTGCCGGCGGCCGCGGCGTCGCGGGTTTCGGCCTTCACCTGCTCGCGCGTCTTCGGCGCGGACGGGTCGTCGGTCGTCGTCTGGGCCAGCACGGTCTGCGAGCCGAAGGCGCCGGCCAGCAGCGCGGACAACAAAAGCATCTTGTGGTTCATGGTGATCCCTTTCCAGTGGGTGGAGAGATCCCATCAGACCCGCTCACGCCCGCGCGGCCCATCAGCCGGGACCGGGCGCTGCGGTAGGAAATGCCCGACCGGGCGTCAGCGTCCTACGGTCGATCCGCCCAGTCGCTTCGCGATCGGATGCCCGCGCAGCCGGTGCGCCTGCGGCATGTCGCTGCCGAGCAGCGGGCGCAGGTACTGGCGGAACGCGTCGGTGACGGCATTGCCGCCCTCGGTGATGAAGACATCTTCCATCACCCGCGTCTTGCCCGCCACCGCCGCCAGCGGCAGCAGCTCGTAGCGCACGGCGTAGTCGCCGCAGCGCTGGATCGCGACCGAACCGTCGCGGTCGCCGCGCAGTGCGAACTGCAGCGCCGTCTCGCCGACCTCGCGGGCTTCGCGCTGGTCGACATCCGACACGCAGCCGAGGAACGAGCGCTGCAGGTAGCCGAAGGTGTCGCCGCGCACGCGCTTGATCTTCAGCTGGTCCTTGATGAGGTCGCACA
Organism: Rhizobacter sp. P2_H2; assembly: GCF_056403375.1. Classification (NCBI taxonomy): domain Bacteria; kingdom Pseudomonadati; phylum Pseudomonadota; class Betaproteobacteria; order Burkholderiales; family Sphaerotilaceae; genus Rhizobacter; species Rhizobacter sp. P2_H2. Next base: position 2,619 of record NZ_JBFUFP010000062.1, on the reverse strand, counting down.
GCAGATCGGCCAGGGCGCCGGTGCCCGACAGCTGCACGTTGCCGTGGGCGTCGCGCTCGACACCCCCCGGCGCGAGCTGCACCGCGATCGGCTCGCCCGACGCATCGTGGATGCCCTCGGAGACGGCGATCACGCAACGGCCCAGGCGCTGATGGGTCTCACGCACGTCGGCCAGGAAGCGCTCGCGCTCGAACACCCGCTCGGGCAGGTAGACGAGGTGCGGGCCGTCGTCGGGGTAGCGGGCGCCGAGCGCCGCGGCCGCCGTCAGGAAGCCGGCATGCCGGCCCATCACGACGCCGAGGTAGACGCCCGGCAGCGCCGCGTTGTCGAGGTTGGCCCCCGCGAAGGCCTGCGCGACGAAGCGCGCCGCCGACGCATAGCCCGGCGTGTGGTCGTTGCCCACCAGGTCGTTGTCGATGGTCTTCGGCACGTGGATGCAGCGCAGCGCATGGCCGGCCTGGCGGGCTTCCTCGCTGACGATGCGCACGGTATCCGACGAGTCGTTGCCGCCGATGTACAGGAAATGGCTGATGCCATGCGCCTGCAGCACTTTCAGGATGGCGCGGCAGTAGGCCAGGTCGGGCTTGTCACGGGTGCTGCCGAGGGCCGAGGCCGGCGTGGCGGCGACCGCCTCGAGGTGCTGCGGCGTCTCGCGCGCCAGGTCGACGAAGTCCTCGTCGACGATGCCGCGCACGCCGTGGCGGGCGCCGTAGACCGCCGTCACCTCCGGAAAGCGCTGCGCCGCGAGCACCGCGCCGACCAGCGACTGGTTGATCACGGCGGTCGGGCCGCCGCCCTGGGCGATCAGGATCCTGGCTTCGGGCATCGTCGGCATGGCGGCTCCGGTGTCGTGGCGGGAGGCGCCAAGGGTAGCCGTTCTATTTCGTCGAGAACAGCTTGGCGGCGCGGCCTTTCAATTCCAGCAACTCGCTAGGCGTCACCGAATAGGCGCCCGACATGATGTCCACCTCGATGCGGAACTCCACGTCACGCTTGCCGTTGGTCAGCAGCCCGGAGGTGAACTCGTAGCTCTCGTCCTCGATCGGCATGCCCTCGGCCTTCACGTCGTAATCCTCGTACTGCACGTTGCGGATCTCGCCGCTGGCCAGGTCGAGCATGCCGGTGGAACGGATGACGGACTCGGTGAGCTCGTCGAAGATGACAATCGGAAGTTTCAGATCCACGGCGGGCTCCAGGGAGAATCGGTGCGTCATCGTCTTCGATGCGCGGGCCGACATTCTAGGGACCTGCCCGCGGTCCATCCCCGATCCACGTTTCAACCTCCCGACGGAACCCTCAATTGAACATCCACCTGAGCCTCACCCCCCTGATTTCGCTGATCGCCGGCATCCTGGTGCTGGTCATGCCGAAGCTGCTGAACTTCATCGTCGCGATCTACCTGATCGCGATCGGGCTGATCGGCCTGTTCGGGATGTCGTCGCTGCGGCTGCACTGAGCGCCCGCGGACGCTCAGCCGTCCAGGTCCTCGTCGGCCGTGATCTTCAGCCCGACCCGGCGCACGCCCTGCACCTCGGTGCGGGCGGTCAGCCGCAGCGGCTCGCCGACCGGCACGGTCTTGCGCAGCCGCACGTCCAGCGAATCGCTGCCGGCATGGGTCGCCACCCGGCGCGCCCATTCCTGGGCCCCGTTGACCAGCACGCGCAGCCCGTGGGCCGCGTCGTCGCCGCCGAGCGGGTTGGCCACCTCGAAGCTGCAGAAGATCTCGAAACGGCGCTCGCGCGTCGCGTGCGGCGGGATGTCCAGGTGGGCGGCGTCGCTGTCGCCGGCATCCTCGACCCAGTGTTCGGCAACATCTGACACGGAAGGCTTCATCGGGTGTCTCGCATGCGCAAAGGTGGGGATGCTAGCGAGCATGCAAAGTCGGGCCAAATGCCTGAGAATTCGCCGATCCACCGGAGAGCGCCATGGGCACCCGTTTCGCACGCACCGCTTTCGCGCTGATCAGCATCGCCGCCATCGCCGGCGCGGTGTTCCGGGTCTCCACCGCCCCCGACCGCATCCGCGAACGCCACCAGACCGCGCGTGCGGTCTGCCTGCAGAAGGGCGGCGAGTGGGTCGTCGTCGACAACAACGAGATCTGCCGGACGGCCGAGATCGCGAAGCAGATGTGACGCGGCAAGCTCCGCTCGCCCTGAGCTTGTCGAAGGGTCGGGCTGAGCCGGTCGAAGCCCTTCAGTGACTGATCATCCAGGGCCGCTTGCCGGCGAATGACCGCGGCGCAGTCGCCGCCTCCCCCGTCCGCTTCGGCCCGGCGCAGCACCCGCAGCCCGCCGGATGCCGGTAGCGCGCCGATTCCTTCGGCTCATGCCGGGCCCGCTCGTTGGTCGCCAGCGCAAAGCGCCGCTCGGCCGGCATGTCCGCCAGCCGCGGCGCCGCCAGCCAGGCCCGGGTCGACGGCATCGCGCAGCGCGGGCACGCCGCCGGCACATCCCGCTCGGCCATGCGCCGCAGCGCATCGAAGGGCCCGCACTGCGGGCAGTGGTAGTCGTAGGTCGGCATGGTCGGCGCCCCGGGCTCAGAGGTCCGGCGACAGCGGCATCTCCGGCCCGCCCTGGATGTATTTCACCGGCCCGCTCGCGTTCGGCCGGATGTCGATAT
>NZ_JBFUFP010000061.1:0-12961 GCF_056403375.1 Rhizobacter sp. P2_H2 | reverse complement strand
GCTCCGGGCTGCCGCTGGAGCGGGCGCTGACGGCGCTCAGCGACGAGGCCGAAGACCCGAAGCAGCGCGAGCTGATCGCCCACCTGCGCAGCGAGGTCAACGGCGGCTCGCCGTTCGCGCGTGCGCTGGCCGGCGCGCCGCGCGAGTTCGACGACGTGTACCGCGCGGTGGTCGGTGCGGGCGAGCAGAGCGGTGCGCTCGGCCGCGTGCTGGAGCGGCTGGCCGACGACCTGGAGGAGCGGCAGCAGCTGAAGTCGAAGATCATCGGCGCGACGCTGTACCCGGCGATCGTCTCGCTGATCGCGGTGGTGATCGTGATCTTCCTGGTGACCTACGTGGTGCCGCAGGTGGCCTCGGTGTTCACCAGCTCGAAGCGGGCGCTGCCGCTGATCACCACGATGATGCTGAACATCAGTGCCTTCCTGCGCAGCTACGGCTGGCTGCTGCTGCTGGCGATCATCGGCGGCGTGGTGACCTTGCGGCTGATGCTGCGCAACGCGCTGTTCCGCGAGCAGTTCGATGCGAGCTGGCTGACGCTGCCGCTGGTGGGCAAGCTCTCGCGCGGCTACAACGCGGCGCGCTTCGCCGGAACGCTCGCGATGCTGGCGAACGCCGGCGTGCCGATCCTGAAGGCGCTGCAGGCGGCGGCGGAGACGCTGTCGAACCACGCGATGCGCGCCGATGCGCTGGATGCGCTGGTGCAGGTGCGCGAAGGCGCGCCGTTCGCGTCGGCGATGGCCGCGAAGAAGCGCTTCCCGGGGCTCTTGTCGATGTTCGCGCGGCTGGGCGAGCAGACCGGGCAACTGCCGCAGATGCTGGACCGGGCCGCCAAGCAGCTCGGCCAGGAAGTGCAGCGCCGCGCGATGGCGATGGCGACCATCCTGGAGCCGCTGCTGATCGTCGCGATGGGCGGGGCGGTGATGCTGATCGTGCTCGCCGTGCTGCTGCCGATCATCCAATTGAACACCTGGGTGAAATAGAGCCCCCACGTCGCTGCGCTCCTGCCCCCCGAGGGGGCGCCACCCAAGGGGCCCGGCAAAGCCGGTTCCCCGGGTGTTGCTTGATCGCTCGCTGGCATGGGTCATGCATGCCCGCACCACCAGAACTGGGCGGTGTTCCGGGTATTCATCAAGTGCTGTCTTCCGGACACCTTTGCTTCAATGAGCACCAAGGTCTGCGTCTTCTGGAGGTCTTCGATGAGCGCATCCAAGCAGTTGGTCCCGGTGTCGTCATCCTCGCGAGGCGGCATCCCGATTGCCCGCATGCGCAGCCTCTACCGGGTCGACGAGGTCGGCCGCAAGCTCGACAAGCTGCCGCACAAGGAGCACGAGAGCCTGCGCTCCACCTACGAGCGCATGCTCGAGAAGGGCCCGGAGCGCTTCCAGGTGAAACCGTCCGGCCTGCCGGCGATGGACCACCTCTACGACGAGCTGCCCAACTTCAGCGAGGTGCTCGACGACGTGAAACGCCAGCTCGCGCTGTGCGAGGACAGCCGCGACGCGCTCGAGATCACCCCGCTGCTGCTGCTCGGCCCGCCCGGCGTCGGCAAGACCCACTTCGCGCGCGAACTCTCGCAGCTGCTCGGCACCGGCATGGGCTTCATGTCGATGAGTTCGATGACCGCCGGCTGGGTGCTGAGCGGCGCCTCCAGCCAGTGGAAGGGCGCACGCCCCGGCAAGGTGTTCGAGACGCTGGTCGACGGCCAGTACGCGAACCCGGTGATGGTGGTCGACGAGATCGACAAGGCCGGCGGCGAACACGCCTACGACCCGCTCGGCGCGCTGTACAGCCTGCTCGAGCACGACACCGCCGGCAGCTTCGTCGACGAGTTCGCCGAGGTGCCGATCGACGCCAGCCAGGTGATCTGGGTCGCCACCGCGAACGACGGCCGCGCGATCCCCGACCCGATCCTGAACCGCATGAACGTCTACGAGGTGCAGGCGCCCGACCGCGACGCGGCCCGCCGCATCGCCGCCCGGCTGTACGACGGCATCCGCCGCGACCACGCCTGGGGCGAGCGCTTTGAGGCGGAGCCGCGCAACGAGGTGCTCGACCGCATGGGCGAGATGGCGCCGCGCGAGATGCGCCGCGCCTGGATGACGGCCTTCGGCAACGCGAAGCTCGCGCGCCGCGATCACGTGCTCTGCGACGACCTGCCCGAATCCGGCACGAAGAAATCGACGATCGGCTTCATGCAGTAGCGCCAGCGTTCAGAACAGCCAGGCCAGCCCCACGTAGCCGGTGGCACCGGTCTTCCTGCTGACGATCGGGCTGTTCTTCGCGTCGCCGCCGAGCGCCGACACGCCAGCCAAGGCCTTCAGCTTCAGGTCGGGTTGCAGCTGGTACTCCGCCCCGATGCCCAGATCGACCTTGTGCAGGCCGGCCTTCGGCGTGTAGACGCCGTAGCCGCTGGCGGCCGACTGCTCGGGCGTCACGCCGAAGTAGGCCTGCAGGTAGCGCTGGTCGGCCCAGCTGGCGCCGGCGTTCAGGCTCAGCGCGAGCGCATCGCTCAGCGGCACCGGCCACGACACGCCGAGATCGACCTGGGCGCCCCGGTGGCCGCGCTGCCCGAGCGACTTGCGGTACGTCAGCCCGAGCGGCCCGTAGCCCGCCGTCACGCCGGCTTCCGCACTGGCGCGCACGTCGCCCATGCCGCGCAGGCGGTCGTCACCGGCGGCCGGGCCGAGGCCCGACACGTTCCTGTCCTTGCGGCCGGGGTCGGCGCTCAGCAGCAGGCCGGCGCGCAGTGCGTCCTGCTCGAAGAAGGTCCAGCCGAGGCCGGTGTGGTCGAGGTCGACGTGGCCCCAGTCCGCCGTGCGGTAGCTGAGCGACAGGTCGGGCGCGGCGATCGTGCGGCGGTTCGGGCTGCCCTCGTAGCGGGGCATCGTCGCCACCCCCAGGCTCACGCTGCCGCTCAGCCCGAGTGGAGGGGCCGGCGGCGTTTGCGACTGGGCGCACGAAGGCAATGTCGTCGCGACGAGGGCGGCGGCCAGCAGCGACGGTTGGAACAGGGTGCGGGCGATCAGGGAATTCGGCATGGATGACAGGGGTGGCATGGGATGGCGGCACTGTGCCCGCCGCCACCTTAGGGAATGCCCAGGGTCGTCCCACTAGACTGCGCTGCCATGCACCTCCTCCTCGTCGAAGACGACCTCGAACTGGGCGCCGAACTGCAGCGCGCGCTGGCCGGCCACGGGCTGACCAGCGAGTGGGTGCGCAGCGTCACCCATGCGCAAGCCCTGACGGCCGCTGCGGCCGACGACGCACTGCCTTTCGCCTGCGTGCTGCTCGACCTGGGCCTGCCCGACGGCGAAGGCCTGCACCTGCTGCAGCGCTGGCGCCGGGCCGGGCTGAAGCTGCCGGTCATCGTGCTGACGGCCCGCGACGCGCTCGACGCCCGCGTGTCCAGCCTCGACGCGGGGGCCGACGACTACGTGATCAAGCCGGCCGCCCCGCAGGAGCTGGCCTCGCGCATCCGCGCCGTCACGCGGCGCAGCGGCGGGCATGCCTCGGCGGTGTGGACGGTGGGCGCGCTGCAGATCGACAGCCTGCGCCGCGAGGTGCGGGTGGACGGCGCGCTGACCGCGCTGTCGCCGAAGGAATTCCAGATCGTCGCCGAGTTGGCCCGGCATGCCGGCGAGGTGGTGTCCAAGCACCGCCTCGCCCGCGCGGTGATGCCGCTGAACGAGCCGATGGAGTTCGGCGCGCTCGAATGGCACATCCACAACCTGCGCCGCAAGCTCGGCGAGGGCTGCATCCGCACCGTGCGCGGCGTCGGCTACAGCGTCGTCGAATGATGGGCCGCCTGACCACGCCGTCGATCACGCGGCGGCTGTTGCTGGCGCTGCTGGTGGCCTACGTGCTGGCCTGGGGCACGATGCTGGTGCTGGCGCACATCAGCATGGTGGCCACCGGCTCCGGCGAGTTCGACAAGGAGATGCGCAGCGTCGGCGAGGTGGTCGAGCAGGTGCTGGCCGACGCAACGCTGCCGACCGACGCGGCGCTGCACGGTGCGGCGCTGAAGATCGCCGCCGACGGGCAGCGCGTCGGTGCCGAGGGCGGCTACCTCGGGTTCCAGGTGCATGACGCCGCCGGCCGGCTGGTCGCGCGCGGCGGCAGCGAGGCTGCGCCGCTGGCCGACGATGGCCGGCTGGGCTTCTTCGTGGTGGGCGAGGGACCGGACGCGCAGCATGTGTACCGGCGCTGGACAGCCGACCATGCCCGCCGCATCGACGTGCAGCAGTCGGTCGCGGCGCGCGACCAGGTGCTGGGCGCCGGCCTGTCGAGCGCGGTGACGGTGGCACAGCTGCTGATCGGCTTTCCGGTGCTGCTGCTGCCGGTGTGGTTCGCAGTGCGCACCGGCCTGCGCCCGCTGCTGGGCCTGTCGCAGGACCTGGCCGCACGCTCGCCGGCCGACCTGCAGCCGGTGCGGGTCGCACAGCCCTACCGCGAACTGAGGCCGGTGGTCGACGAGCTGAACGGCACGCTGGCGCGGCTGCAGGCGCTGCTGCAGCGCGAGCGTGCCTTCCTGGCCGACGCGGCGCACGAACTGCGCACGCCGCTGGCGGTGATCGCCGCGCAATGCGACACGCTGAAGCGCAGCCGCGACGCCGCCGAGCGCGACGCCGCGACGCAGCGCCTGGAGCGCGGCGTGGCACGCTCGATGCGCCTGGTGAACCAGCTGCTGGCGCTGGCACGGCTGGAGGCCGGCGTCGAGCAGCGGCTGGAGCACATCGACCTGGCCGACGTGGCACGCGATTGCCTGGCGCTGCATGCCGACGAGGCGCAGGCGCGCGGCATCGAGCTGGGCTATGCCGGGCCCGACAGCCTGCCGGTGCACAGCCCCGGCCACGCAGTCGAGACGGTGCTGCACAACCTGGTCGGCAACGCGATCCGCTACGGCCGGCCGGCCGGGCGCGTCGAGGTGAGCCTGGCCATGCCTGCCGACGGCAGCGGCGAGTGCGTGCTCGACGTCAGCGACGACGGCCCCGGCATCGCGCCGGCCGAGCGGGCCCATGTGTTCGAGCGCTTCCGGCGCGGTGCAGCCGCCACCTCGGCATCGAACGGCTCCGGCTCGGGGCTGGGCCTCGCGATCGTGCAGGCGGCGGCGCGGCAGTTGGGCGCGCGCATCGAGCTGCGCGACGGCCTGCGCGACGACACGCAAGCCGGACCGGCGCGGCACGGCCTCTCGGTGACGCTGCGCTGGCGCACCGCCGGCGCCTGACACCGGGCGCGGCAACCAACGAAACACGCCGGGGCCGGCGTCGAAACGGCGACGAATCAATCGGTCGGCATCCTTGCGGCTCAGTCGACAGACACCGCAAGGACACCACCGCATGACCCCGCATGAGATTCACCTGATCCGCCACAGCTTCAACCTGGTGCAGCCGCACGCGGCCGACACCGCGCAGCAGTTCTACGAGAACCTGTTCGCCGCCGACCCCGGCTTGCGCGCACTGTTCCGCACCGACATCCGCCACCAGGGCGAGCGCCTGATGACGATGCTGGCCGCGGCGATCCGCGTGCTCGACGATCCGTACACGCTGCATGCGGCGCTGCGCCTGCTCGGCCGCCGCCATGCCGGCTACGGCGTGCAAGGCGAGCACTACGCGACCGTCGGTGCCGCGCTGATCAAGACGCTGCGCGAAGGCCTGGGCGACGCGTTCACGCCCGAGGTGCACGACGCGTGGGCGGCGATGTACGGCATCGTGTCGCGCACGATGATCGAGGCGGCGCGCGAGGGCGCGGTGGCCTGACCCCTCTTCAGTCGCCCGCGAGCGGCGGTCGCGCGCGGAGGAAAGCGATGAGCTTGTCGACCCGCTCCGGCACGAGGTGCCGCTCCCGCCGCAAGAAGCTGATGGATGCAGCAGCCGCTCTCCAATCGCTCAACAGTTCCACCAGTTGCCCTGCTTCGAGGGCGCTGGCGACAAGCCACAGTGGTGCAGCAATCAGGCCGGCCCCTTGGATCCCGGCCAGCGCGGCGGCGGCTCCGTCGTCGAAGATCATCGCGGCCTCGGGCACCATGCGGATTTCCTCGGCGTCGGCCCCCGGCCGGCAGAACGTCCACGCTCGAACCTGTCCGGTGTGCTGGTTCCGGAACCCGATCACCCGATGTTGACCGATGTCTTCGGGGCGCGATGGAAGCGGCTTTCCGCTGAGGTACCGTGGTGCAGCGCAAACCACCCAGGGGAACTTGAACCAGAGGGATTGGAGGTGACCTGGGAGGTCGGACAGCGACCCGCTGCGAATGGCCAGGTCGACGCCGTCCCTGGCGAGGTCGACGAGTTCGTTCGTTGCCCGGAGATCGATCCGGACGGTCGGGTGCTCCCGACTGAAATCCGCCAACAAGGGCGTCAGGACCTCGCGTGCAAAGGCCACCGGCGCCGTGATCCGGACCCAGCCCGACGTACCGTCCTGATGGCGCGCCCCCGCAGATTTGCTGAAGACGCTGGCCGCACGCACCGCGTCGCGCGCAGCGCTCACCAGCCGCTCGCCATCCTGGCTCAATGACAGTGCATGCGTGGACCGATGAAAGAGCTTGACGCCGCTGGTCTGTTCCAGCCTCGTGATGGCCTTGGACATGCTCGCCGGGGACATGCCCAGCTGACGAGCGGCTTCCGTCAGCGAGCGGAAATCGACGACCGCGACGAAGCACCGAAGCTGAGAGAGGGAGAGTTCGCTGTCCAGCATGCGGTTCAGGCGGGCTTCGCATGTCCCGAAAGGCAACTTTGCCTTGCCCATCGTGCGGGTTCTCGCACTCCCGGGCGTCGGGCAGACTTTGCGCATGCCTTGTCAATGGAGACCCGCATGTCAGTTCTGACGCAACGACGAAAAGTAATGGCCATCTCTTTGCTTCTCCTGTCCGGTGGTGGTTCGCCGGCGATTTCGCTCGCCGCGCAACCCATTCCCGGAAGTCCACCAGCGAAGTCGGATCCACGCGCGCGGACCTACGAAACCTATCTTTCCGCGTGGGCGCCGATCGATGACAGCAAGCGACTGGCACGCCTGCGGGACAGTCTTTCGGAAGACGTCGTCTTCACCAACCCGCTTCAAACACGCCGCGGAATTGCAGAGGTGGTCGCCCATCTCGAAGTGTTCCAGAAGCGCAGCCCGGGCGGGCTGTTCCGGATGAACGAAATGCTGGGCTGGGAGAACCACGGCCTGGCGACCTGGCAATTCGTCGATGCCAAGGGCGAGGCCGGTTTCTGGGGCTACGACGTCGTCGAATTCGACGCCGCAGGCCGCATGCGCACGATCCTCCTCTTCGGACACTCGGAGAAGACGATCCTGAAGTAGTCGGGCGACGGGGCGGCTATGCCACCAGCGCCGCGACCCGCGCCAGCAGGTCCGCCTTCGAGAACGGCTTGTCCAGCCCGGTGCAGCGCGCCTCCTTCAGGAACTCGCGCGCATCGGGCGACAAGGTGTCGCCGGTCACGAACAGCATGTGCCGCGCGAGCCTCGGCCGGCGCCGGCTCACCTCGCGCCACAGCGACGCGCCGTCGATGTCGGGCATGCGCAGGTCGGAGACGATCGCATCGAAGCGCGCCGTCTCCAGCATCGCCAGCGCGACCGCCCCCGATTCGGCGGTCGCCACGTCGTAGCCCGCGCCTTCCAGCATCTCGCGCATCAGGCCCAGCAGCTCGGCCTCGTCGTCGACCACCAGCAGCCGCGCGCGTGCCGGCGCCTCGGCCGGTTCGGCGCGCGGCACCGCCGCCGCCTCGTCGGCCACGCCGCTGACCGGCACGCTGAGCCGGAAGCTCGCGCCGCCGTCCGGGCCGGCCGCCTCGAGGATCAGGTCGCCGCCGTGCTCGCGCGCCAGCGAGCGCGACACCGCGAGGCCCAGCCCGGTGCCCATGCCCTCGGCMTTGGTCGTGAAGAACGGCTCGAAGACGCGCGCCGCATGGTCGGGCGGCACGCCCGGCCCGCTGTCGGCGACGCGCAGCCACACCCGCTGCGCCCGGTTGTCGCGCCGCGCCTCGACGCCCGTCTGCACCCGCACGCAGCGCCGCGCCGCCTGCCCGGCCAGCGCTTGCTGCGCATTGATCAGCAGGTTCAGCACCACCTGGCCGACCTGGTCGCCGTCGGCGTGGATCGACGGCAGCGTCGCCTCGAGCTCGGTCTCCAGCTCGATGCCGTGCGAGCGGTAGCCGTAGTGCAGCATCTCCACCGCGGCGCGCACCAGGTCGTTGATGTCGACCGTGCCGCGCTGCGGCGGCTTGCTGCGCGCCATGTCGAGGAAGGTGCGCACGATGCGCCCGCAGCGCTCGGCCGCCTCGCGGATGCGCTGCACGTCGGCCTTCAGCGCGGCGTCCTCGCATTTCTCCTCCAGCAGGCTGGCCCGCCCCATCACGATCGCGAGCGGGTTGTTCAGCTCGTGCGCGACGCCGGCCAGCAGGCTGCCCATCGCGGTCAGCTTCTCGCTCTGGCGCAAGGCCTCGCGCTGGCGCTCGATCTGCTGCGCCGCCCCATGCCGCTCGGTCACGTCGACCATCGATGCGGTATAGAACACCGTGCCGCCGACGTCGCTGCGCCACAGCACCATCTCGATCGGAAACTCGCGGCCGTCGGCGCGCAGCCCGAACAGCTCCATGCGCCGGCCCAGCACACGCGGCGCGCCGCCGCCGGCCAGCCGCGCCATGCCGGCATCGTGCGCGGCGCGGTAGCGCTCGGGCATCGCGACCTCGCTGACGCGCCGGCCCAGCACCTCGGCGCGCGTGCGGCCAAACATCGCCTCGGCCGACGGGTTGAACTCGACGATGCAGCCCTGCCCGTCGGTGGAGATCAGCGCCGCCAGCGCATGGTCGACGATCGCCGACTTCAACGCCTCGCTGGCGCGCAGCTGCTCGACCTGAAGCGCCAGCGCCTCCTCGTGCAGCTTCAGTTCGGTGTGGTCGCGCCCGAACACCACGATCGCCTGCACCGGCTCGCCGGGCGGCCCGTACGGCACCATCGTCTCCTGGATGAAACGCCGGCCGCGCACCGGGTACTCGACCCAGCCCTGCCAGCGCAGCGATTCGCCGCCGAACAGGCGCTCGGCCCACGGCAGGTAGCCCTCGTACGACGCGCGGCCGATCACGTCGGCCAGGTGCCGGCCGGTGATCTGCTTCGGCGTCAGCCCGAAGAAGCCGGCCGCCTCGCCGTTCGCGTAGCGGTAGCAGTGCCCGCGGTCGATCACCGCGACGCGCGCAGTGATGTGGTCGAGCAGCGAGCTCATCAGCGCCGGGTCCAGCGCCGCACCGTCCGCTGCTTCGGGGCGCTCGCCCCATCGCAGGCGGCCGGTCCAGCTGAACTCGCGCTGGAGTCCGGTCATGCGTCCGCGACGTGGGGCACGAAGACGTAGCCCACGTTGCGAACGGTCTTCAGCACTTCCGGCTTGTCGGGGTTGGATTCGATCTTGCGGCGCAGCCGCATCACGCGCAGGTCGATCGAGCGGTCGAACACGTCCCAGCCGCGGTTGTGCGCCTGCTCCATGATCTGGTCGCGGCTCAAGGGCCGGTTCGGGTGGCGCGCGAACAGCGCCAGCAGGTCGAACTCGGCGGCGCTGATCTCGACCTCGTGGCGGTCGTCGAGCGCGAACAGCCGGCGCTGGTCGAGGTCGAGCTCGCAGATGCCGAAGCGCACGCGCTTGCTCGGCGTCGGCTGCGAGGCGGCCGCCGCCACCTGCGGTGCCAGCGTGGCGAGCGCCACGCGGCGCAGCACCGCGCGGATGCGCGCCAGCAGCTCGCGCATCTCGAACGGCTTGGGCACGTAGTCGTCGGCACCGAGTTCCAGGCCGACGATGCGGTCGACCGACTCGCCGGCGGTCGTCAGCATCACCAGCCCCATGTGCGGGTGGCGCTCGCGCAGCCAGCGCGCGAGCGACAGGCCGTTCTCGCCGGGCATGTTGACGTCGAGGATGGCCAGGTCGGGCAGCGATTCGGCGAGCATCTCGCGCGCCTGCGCCGCATCCTGCGCGGTGCGCACGACGAGGCCGTGGCGGCCGAAGTACTCGCTCAGCAGCGAGCGGATCTCCGGCTCGTCGTCGACGACCAGCACGACAGGGGTGGCGGCTTGCACGCCGGACGCCATGGGGAAGATGCCTCGTTGCGGTGTGTCACGGGGGGTTCGCGGCGGATCATATCGGTCCGGCGGCGCAATGCCGGCGCGGTTCGCGCCGCTCAGCACCGCGGTGATCCATTCGGTGGCGGTCGGCGTCGTGTTCATCGCGCGCCGCTCACAGGCTCAGATGCATGCGGAACACCACCGGCCGGGTGTCGGCGAATTCCAGCCGGTGCGCCTGCGCAAAGCGGGCGCGCTGCACCGCGACACGCGACGGGCGGCGCACCGGGGCGGCGGCGCGGCGCGAGAACAGGCGTTGCAGCGTGGTGGTGACGAGGGTCGCGGTCATGGGGGGCTCCAGGCGTTGTTGGTGTTCGGATGCCGCCAGTGTCGAAGCGGTGGGTATCAACACCGTTTCTGCAACGGCCGGCCTTGTTTCGTTTGTTTCACCGCGCCCCGCCCGTATCATCCGGCGATGCCCGCCACCCTCGCCGGCCAGCTCGTCGTGGCCATTTCCTCGCGCGCCCTGTTCGACTTCGAAGAAGAGAACCAGCTTTTCGAAGCCAAGGACGACCGCGCCTACATGCAGCTGCAGCTGCAGCGCGTCGGCGAACCGGCCAAGCCCGGCGTCGCGTTCTCGCTGGTCAACAAGCTGCTCGCGTTCAACGCGGCGTCGCCGCAGGCCTCGGTCGAGGTGGTGATCCTGTCGCGCAACGACCCGGTGTCGGGCATGCGGGTGTTCCGCTCGGCCCAGCACTACGGGCTGCCGATCCAGCGCGGCGTGTTCACGCGCGGCGAATCGCCGTGGCGCTACCTGCGGCCGCTGAATGCGCACCTGTTCCTGTCGACCAACGAGGCCGACGTGCGCTCGGCCCTCGAGGCCGGCGTGCCGGCCGCCCGCGTCTACCCGCACTCGGCGCGCGCGTCCGACGCCCATCCGCACGAGGTGCGCATCGCGTTCGACGGCGACGCGGTGCTGTTCTCCGACGAGGCCGAGCAGGTGTTCCAGAGCGGCGGGCTCGATGCCTTCCAGGCCCATGAGCGCGACAAGGCGCTGAAGCCGCTGCCGGCCGGGCCGTTCAAGCCGCTGCTCGAAGCGCTGCAGCTGCTGCAGCGCCAGGCCTCGCCGGCGATGCGGGTGCGCACCGCGCTCGTCACCGCGCGCAGCGCCCCGGCGCACGAGCGCGCGATCCGCACGCTGATGGACTGGCACATCGAGATCGACGAGGCGATGTTCCTCGGCGGGCTGCCGAAGGGCGAGTTCCTGCGCGAGTTCGAGCCCGATTTCTTCTTCGACGACCAGACCGGGCACATCGAGAATGCCTCGGCCCATGTGCCTTCAGGCCATGTCGCGGCCGGCGTGTCGAACCTGATCGCGCAGGTGGCCGCCGTTCAGGCCGAACGCTGACGCCACCAGCCGAGCCCGGCCGAGGTGCCGGCGCGCGGGCGGTACTCGCAGCCGATGTGGCCGCTCCAGCCGAGCTCGTCGATCACGTCGAACAGGTGGGCGCAGTTCAGCTCGCCGACATCCGGCTCGTGCCGCTGCGGCACGCCCGCCACCTGCAGGTGGCCGACACGGCCGCTCGGCAGGTACTGCCGCAGCTTCATCTCGACATCGCCCTCGACGATCTGGCAGTGGTAGAGATCCATCTGCACCTTCAGGTTGGGCCGCCCGAGCTCGACGACCACCGCATGCGCCTCCGATTGCCGGTTCAGGAAATAGCCCGGGATGTCGCGCGTGTTGATCGGCTCGATCGTCAGCTCGATGCCGAGCGGCGCCGCATGGCCGGCCGCCCAGTCGAGGTTGGCGACATAGCACTCGCGCAGCCAGGCGCGGTCGACCTCGGGCGGCGCGATGCCCGCCATCACGTGCAGCCGCGGGCAGCCGATGTCCGCAGCCAGGGCAAGCGCATGTTCGATGCCTTCGCGGAAGGCCGCCTCGCGGCCGGGCAGGCAGGCCAGCCCACGCTCGCCCTGTGTCGCATCGCCAGGCGGCGCGTTGAACAGCACCTGCGCCAGGCCATGGTCGCGCAGCCGCGCCTTCAGTTCGACCGCCGGCACGTCGTACGGGAACAGGCACTCGACCGCCTCGAAGCCGTCGCGCGCCGCGGCGCCGAAGCGGTTGAGGAAATCGTGCTCGGTGTACATCAGGCTCAGGTTGGCAGCGAAGGTCGGCATGGCGGATCTCCTCAGCGATGCCATCAGCGGTGGGAGGCGCCGTCCTGCGCTTCCATGAACGCGCGCCGGAAGGCCAGCGGCTTCGAGATGCCGCTCAGCGGCGCCTGCGGCGAACCGGCTCCGGAGATCAGCAGCGACCCGTAGTCGAGCATGCGCCCCATCACCGTCTGGTCGACCTGGATCGATTCCACCTTGTTGATGTTGATCTCGATCGTCTGCCGCGAGATGAAGCCCTGCTTGACGATCACCCGCTTGTTCGTCACCGCGAGTTCGGTGGTCTTGTACATCACCCAGGCGTAGCCCCAGGCGATCAGCCCGAAACCGAAGGCCGGCAGCAGCACCAGGCCCAGCAGCAGCGGCACCCACAGCGACCAGAGGCTCACATGCGCGTAGTGCAGCACGCGTTCGTCCTGGGTCAGTGCGCCTTCGATGTAGCTCGACATGGTGTTCCTTGGAGAGAGTGCTGCGTGACGATAGCAGCTGCGGGTTGCTACAGTCGGCGCCCCGCCCTTGCTCGCCGCGATGCCGCCCACCGTCCGCACCGTCCTGCCGCTGTCCATCGTCACCGCCACCAGCATGCTGGCGATGGACCTGTTCCTGCCCGCCGTGCCGACGCTGCAGGCCTCGCTCGGCATCGACGTGACGCTGGCGCAGGCGACGGTCGCGGTGTTCCTCGCCGGGCTCGCCGCGTCGCAGCTGATCTGGGGCGAGGCGATGACGCGGCTCGGCCCGCGCCGCTGCGTGC
>NZ_JBFUFP010000060.1:0-13033 GCF_056403375.1 Rhizobacter sp. P2_H2 | reverse complement strand
ACGTAGACCACCGCACGCGCCTGCCCGAGCACCGGCGCGACGACCTGCTCGTAGAACACCACCGGCACGACCACGCAGCCGAGCGAGATGCGGTTGTCGGCCGGCGAGGCTGACGCGAGCCGTTGCGCGCGCCGCTCGGCGGGCGCCGCCGGGCGCAGCCGGTGGATCGCGAGCGAGGCGGCGTAGTCGAGCCAGACGATGTCCTCGCCGTGCAGGTTGCGGCCGGGCTGCGATTCGAAGCGGCCGGCCGGCGTGGTGCGCTCGAACGGGCGCAGGCTGGACGGTGCGCGGTGCGCGATGTCGCCGATCGCGGTATCGCCGGGGGCCAGGCCCAGCAGGGCCGGGCTGCTGCCGATCAGCCGGCCGTCGGCCGCGTGGATGCGCAACTGCGCTGCCTTCTTGTCGACCACCGCGAACGGCTTGCCCTGGTTGTCGTGGTGGTCGAGGATCCAGCGCGTCGCGAGCCGGGCCTCGGGCGAGGCCTGCGAACTGTCCGATGACGTGTCGGATGTCGAAGCTGCCGCACAGGCCCACGTGCCCCATGCCCACAGACTGGCAAGAATTGCCGATCGCACTGCTTTACCTGCAAATCGCATGGGCGGGTCCTGGCTCGCTCGCGTGAAGATGGTGGATCGTAGGGAGACCGGTCTCGGGACGTGCGTCGAAAAGCGCGACAAAGTGGACGCAGTTCGATGCGCCATCAGGCCTRCAGGCGACGCTGCTGGCTATCCCACGGGCACGGGGATTGCCACGCGTCGGCATGAAGCCATCACCGGTGCTGGAGTGGGTGAACGCGGGCCTGTTGGGCGCGGCGACGATCGTGCTGAGCCTGATCGCGCAACCGCCGTCGCCGGTTCATCCGGAGCGGCTCGCGCACAACGCGCGACACGCGCTGCCGGTGTACGCGAAACGCACGCTGGATTTCGGTGCCGAGGCGGCGTCCGCCGAGGTGCGTCGCCTCGGCGACTGGGTCGCCAGTCGCGCCGACAACCGCGGGCTGCCGTTCGTGCTGATCGACAAGCCGCGCGCCCACGTGTTCGCGTTCGATGCGGCAGGCCGGCTGCTCGGTTCGGCACCGGCGCTGCTGGGCGCGGCGCGAGGCGACGATTCGGTGCCGGGCATCGGCGGGCGGCCGATCGCCGACATCAAGCCGTCCGAGCGCATCACGCCGGCCGGCCGCTTCATCGGCCGGCCCGGCCACAACGCCAACGGCGAGGACATCGTCTGGGTCGACTACGACGCCGCGGTGTCGATGCACCGCGTGCGCACCACCAACCCACGCGAGCGTCGCGCGCAGCGCCTCGCGTCACCGGGCGTCGACGACAACCGCATCAGCTACGGCTGCATCAACCTGCCGCCGGCGTTCTACGACGGCGTGATCAGTCCGATGTTCAGCCGCGGCCGCGCGATGGTGTACCTGGTGCCTGACCGCCGCACGCTGGCCGAGGTGTTCGGCATGCCCGACCCGCGGCCCGCCGCGCCAACCACCCAGCTGGCGCAGGCCGCCGTCCGCTGACCCCCTGGAATGAAATGAAACGAGGGCCCGGCAGAGCGAACCTGCCGGGCCCTCGAAGCCGACGTGGCGACGATCAGTTGCGATCGGCGCGCGGTGCCAGCGGATCGCTCGCGATCGTGCTGGACGAATCGCTGTTGTCCAGCGTCGTCCGGTTCTCCAGCGTCGCCGGCGGGTTGGCATTGTTCGAGTTGTTCGGGCTGACCTGCGTGTCCTGGGTGGTCGGCTGCGCCGTCATGTTCTGGTTGGTCGGCGTCGTGCTTTCCGTCGTCGTCGGGCCGTTCGGCTGGCTCTGGTCGGCGCTTGCCGAGCCCGGGGCGGCCGTGGTGCCCGATGTCGTCGACTGGGCCGAGGACAGCGATACGACGGCTGCCAGGGCGGCTGCAGACACGAGGGTCAGGGTGGTGGAGAGCTTTGTCATGGTGTGACTCCTTTGCAGGTGTTGGAAGAGGTGGCGCGCCGGCCCTGCCGGTCGCATCCCGCTCTTTTGGCCCGGAGACCCAAAGGTGCGGTACCGAAGGGTGGCAATCCGTGTGCCTTGCCGCCACATCGCGTGTCTGTCGGATCGACCGGGCACGCCGACTGCCTTGTCATCGCTAACATGCCTGGACGGTCGGGACGACGCGGGGCGAACAGTTCAACCGAAGGGAAGCGATGGCGTGGTGCGTGAGCTCGTGTGCGGCAAGGTGGACCTTGGGCGTGGGGGCGGTGCTCGTGCCCGCGTGCTGTGCGGCGCAGGCCGCCGAGCCGCAGGCTGCCGAGCCGCCGGCCGCGGCGGCCTCCGAACCGGAGGCGGACGACGGCCCCCCGCGGCCGAAGCCTCCCGAGTTCGAGAAGCCCCGCCCGGCCGAGGTGCCGGACGACGCGGCGCTGGTGGCCGCCGGCGCGCGCATCGGCGAGGTGCGCTTCCAGCGCCTGAACCTCTTCGACACGCGCCTGCCGGAAGAAGACAGGCTGCTGTTCCGCTGGGCCAACAAGCTGCACCTGCTGACGCGTGAATCGGTGGTCGCGTCGCACCTGCTGTTCAAGCCCGGCGAGCCGTACGACCCGCGGCTGCTGCGCGAGTCGGAGCGTATCCTGCGCCGCGAGTCGTACTTCCGCGATGCGCACATCCGGCCGGTCGCGCTGCACGACGGCATCGTCGACCTCGAGGTGGTGACGCAGGACGTGTGGACGCTGAACCCCGGCGTGTCGCTCGGCCGCTCGGGCGGCAAGAACAGCAGCGGCTTCAGCCTGGAGGACGCCAACCTGCTCGGCTTCGGCAAGGAGCTCGGCTTCTCGTTCAAGTCGGAGGTCGACCGCAGCAGCAAGACGCTGAGCTACCACGACAACCACGTGCTCGACAGCTGGTGGGACCTGCAGGCCCAGTACTCCAACAACAGCGACGGCCATGTGCACGCGCTGGCCGTCAAGCGGCCGTTCTATGCGCTCGACACCGCGTGGGGCGCCGGTTCGCAGGTGCGCGACGAGGAGCGGGTCGATTCCGTCTACGACCGCGGCGACGTGATCCGCCAGCTCGACGTGCGCGAGCGCAC
Organism: Rhizobacter sp. P2_H2; assembly: GCF_056403375.1. Taxonomy (NCBI): domain Bacteria; kingdom Pseudomonadati; phylum Pseudomonadota; class Betaproteobacteria; order Burkholderiales; family Sphaerotilaceae; genus Rhizobacter; species Rhizobacter sp. P2_H2. Next base: position 9,985 of record NZ_JBFUFP010000060.1, on the reverse strand, counting down.
GATGTCGGTGTATGGCGGCTGGTCCGCCGGTCTGCAGGACGGCTGGGTGACGCGCTGGACCGCCGGCGTGGCGTACGACGAACACCGCGCGACGCTGGTCGTGCCGCCGAACGAGGCGCCGCCGCCCGGCACCGAACGCACGCTGGTGTACCCATGGATCGGCTTCGAGCTGATCCAGGACGCCTTCAGCGAGGTGCGCAACCAGGACCAGATCGGCAAGACCGAGGACGTGTCGCTCGGCTGGCACGTCACCGGCAAGCTGGGCGAATCGCTGCCGGGCCTCGGCGCGGATCGGCGCGCCACGGTGTTCTCGCTGGCCGCGACGGTGGGCCATGCGCTGACGCCGCGGCAGACGCTGCTGCTGTCCGGTTCGGCGCTCGGCCGCGTCGAGGACGGACAGCTGCAGAACTCGCTGTTCAAGGCGGAGGGCCGCTACTACCTGCGGCAATCGGCGCGCCGCAGCTTCTTCATGGACCTGTCGGCGCAGCGCGGCGTGCGGCTGGACGACGGCCAGCAGGTGCTGCTCGGCGGCGACAACGGGCTGCGCGGCTACCCGCTGCGCTACCAGAGCGGCGACGGCCGCTGGCTGTTCACGACCGAGCAGCGCGTGTTCACGAACTGGTACCCGTTCCGGCTCTTCAACGTCGGCGGCGCGGTGTTCTACGACATGGGCCGCACCTGGGGGCAGGGCGCGGTGCCGGACGCGTCGCACAAGCTGCTGAGGGACGTGGGCTTCGGGCTGCGCCTGGGCAACAGCCGCACCTCGCTCGGCAACGTGATCCACGTCGACGTCGCGTTCCCGCTGGACGGCGACCGCTCGATCAAGAAGGCGCAGTTCGTCGTCGAGGTCAAGGAGAGCTTCTAGGCCCTAGGGGCCGCTCGCCCACTGCCGCACGCGCTCGATCACCGTCGCCGCGTCCAGGCTCTTGTCGTACAGCCCGTCCGCGCCGTATTTCTGCGCGGTCGGCCGCAGCCCGGCCAAGTCCTGGTTGGTCAGCACCAGCGCCTTGCAGTCGTTGCCCTTCTCGCGCAGCGCCTTCAGCACGTTGAATCCGTTGCCGGGCGACAGCGCCACGTCCAGCGTCACGACGCCGGGGCGCAGGCGCTCGATCATCTCGATGGCCTCGTCCTCCGCCGCGGCGATGCCCACCACGTTGACGCCCGGGATGGCCAGCAGCAGCCTCTCCAGCCATTTCTGGATCAGCTCCGAGTCTTCGACGATGACGACGTTCAGCGGCATCCGGGCAGGGTAAGCCGGGCCGCGAAGCGTGTGAACCAGACGCCGTAGCGATCGGATGGAGGGCGATTGCCTACACGTCAGCCCGGGTCCGTCAGCCCGCGGGCCACGCAGTACTTCGTCAGTTCGGTGTTGTTCTTCCAGCCGGTCTTCTCCAGCATCCGTGCCCGGTAGGTGCCCACCGTCTTCACCGACAGCCCCATCAGCTGCGCGATCTCGGCCGGCGCCTTGCCGGCGGCGATCAGCTGCATCACCCGCAGCTCCTGGGCCGAGAGCTGCTCGTGCGGCTCGCCGGCGGCGGAGCGCCCGCCCAGCAGGTCGACCAGGTGGTCGGCGGCGGCCTCGGTCACGTAGCGGCGACCCTCGCCGATGCGCCGCAGCGCGGTCACCAGCTCGTCGCCGGCCCGGTCCTTCGGCAGGTAGCCGGCGACGCCCATCTTCAGCAGCCGCGCGGCATAGGCGGCTTCCACGTTGAAGCTCAGCACCAGGATCGGCACCGGCCCGGCCAGCTGCAGCATCCGGCTGACGCCTTCGGTGCCGGTGGTGTCGGGCAGCCCCATGTCGAGCACGATGAAGCGGGGCGAGAAGGCCAGGAACGTCTCGCAGGCCTGCGCGAGCGTCGTCGCCTCCTCGATCCGGGCGTCCGGCCAGGCGCCGAGGATCAGCTGGCGAACGCCCAGCCGCATGATCGGGTGGTCGTCGACGATCAGCACCTTCATGTCGTCCATGCTTCCTCCACGCGGGCCGGTTGCTGCAGCGGGATGCGGGCGACCACCTCCGACCCGCCGTCCGGCCCCGGCCCGAACTCGAACGCGCCGCCGACCATCGCGGCGCGTTCGCGCATGTTGCGCAGGCCGCTCGCGTCGGCGCGCACCGGCTGCGGGCCGATGCCGTTGTCGCTGATGCGCAGCACGTACAGGCCGCGGAACTCGCAGCCGGTGATCGAGACGCGCGTCGCCTGCGCATGCCGCAGCGCATTGGTCGTCGCCTCCTGGACGATGCGGAACAACTGGTTCGCGCGGTCGCTCTCCAGCTGCTCGTCGTCGTCGATCTCGGCCGTGACCTCCAGCTGCCCCGGCTGCGTCAGCCGCTCGGCGAAGTGCGACACCGCCGCCCCGAAGCCCAGGTCGTCGAGCAGCGGCGGGCGCAGCTCGGTCGCGATGCGCCGCGCGATGACGATCGATTCGTCGAGCATGCCGGTCAGCTGGGCCAGCTGGTCGCCCGGCAGCCCGGGGTGGTCGCGCGCGAGCTGCTGCACCACCAGCTTGGTGCCGGTGACGATCTGCCCGAACTGGTCGTGCACCTCGCGGGCCAGGCGCCGGCGCTCGGCCTCGATGCTGTCGTCCAGCTGCTTCGCGAACGACTGCAGCCGGTCGCGCGCCGAGCGGACTTCCTCGGTGCGGTCGTCGACCATGCTCTCGAGCATGTGGCTGAAGCGCCGCAGCGAATCCTCGGCGCGGTCGCGGCGGCGCTGCTCGTCGGCCAGCAGCCACAGCGCGCCGATGATCAGCGCGCAGCCGCCGGCCGCCAGCGCGACGATCAGCGCCGCGGTGCGCGCCTGCAGCCGCGCGGCGTCGGCGTCGCGGCGGACCAGGTGCTCGCGCTGCACGGCGGCGAGCGCATCGAGCTCGGCGCGGATCGCATCCATCGCGAGCTTGCCGTCCAGGTCGGTGCCGGCGCCGGCGGGTTCCACGTCGCCGCTGCGGCGCTTCAGCACATGGGCATCGGCGAGCGCGATGCGGCGTTGCACCAGGTCGTCGATGCGCTGGCGGACGGCGGCGAAGTCGCCGTGCGGCCCCGACGGCGTGGCCAGGTGCTGCATCAGGTCGGCATAGGTGTCGGGGAACTTCGCCTTGCCGCGCTCGTACGGCTCCAGGCTTTCGGTGCTGCCGCTGAGCAGGTAGCCGCGCTGGCCGGTCTCGATGTCGAGCAGCAGCGTGAGCGTCCTGTCGATCAGCCCGAGCGTCTGCTCGTCGCGCCGGCGCTCCTGGGCGTGGCCGGCCAGGTCCTGCAGGCCGCGGTAGCCGGCGCCGGCGGTCACGCCGAAGGCGGTGGCACCGGCCACGATCAGCCACAGCGCGAGCTGCGCCGTTCGCCACCACGGCCGGGCCGGGCGCTCTGACGATGCCGATTCCAAGGGCCATCCCTCCCTGGCGAGCCGAGGTGTCGTGCATGGTATGCGCGGACGGCCGGGGCCGGTACCGGTTCCAACCCATCCGACACATTGGGGATGACAGTGCAAGCGGAACTGGTCGACAGTCCGGCGGATGGCGTGTAGCAAAGTGTGTCAGACAGGCGCGTTTGCGGTTAGATTTCCCGCAGGGGGAAGTTTGAATGCGCAGTGCGCGAGCACACGATCTGCCGCCGTTCCACGTCACGGCGCGCCTGGACGAATCCGGGTCTTGCGATGTCTTCATCACCGATGGGCAATCGGTGGGCCGGCATGCCCGGGCCGTGCCCGACCTGCCGGCGTTGCGCCGGCTGTCGCATGCCGCCGCTGAAGGCGACCTGCACGCGAGCGTCACCTTGTTCGCTCAGCTGTTCCCGGGCGTCATCGGTGCCACGCTGCGTGGCAGCGAGCCGCGCCGGCTGAACCTGCAACTCGGCGCGGCGCTGCACGGCCTGCACTGGGAGCTGGCCAGCGACGGCCACGGCCTGCTCGGCGAGCGCTGGCGGGTCGCGCGGCACCTGCTGGTCGATGACGACCGGCCCGCCGACCCCGATTCGCCACCGGACCTGACGGCCACCACGGTGCGGCGAGTGCCGCGGCGCGGCCCGCTGCAGGTGCTGCGGCTGGGCGATGCGGCCGGCCGCGCCGAGGCGACCCGGCCGGTGCTGCCGGCGCTCGACAGCCCGGCCGTCGTGTCGACCACGCTGGCGCGCGATGCCGTGCCGCCCGATGCGATCGCCGGGCTGCTGGCCGGGCATGACGTGATCCGACTCGACAGCGGTGCGCCGCACGAGTTGCTGGCCGGCGTGACGTGGTTGCGCCCGCCCAAGCTCTTCGTCGTCGGGCAGGTCCCCGGGCTCCAGCTGGCGCTGCTCGCGCAGCAACTGGCGCTGCTCGGGGCGAGCCTGCTGGTCGTGCCGCCCGGCGACGCGAGCGCCGAGGAAGGGGCCCCCAGCTGGTTCGGCGCGCTGTGCGAGCGCCTCGCGCAGGCCCAGCCGATCGCCGAGGCGGTGCGGGCAGCGCGCGGCTTGCATGACAAGAGCGGCGCGCCGTGGCTGCAGCTGTACGGCGATGGCGATGCGGTGCTGGTGCTGCCCGACGCCCGCGCGTCGGCCGGCAACGATGCGCGCCAGGTCACCTCGCTGTCGTTCGACTTCGTCGACTCCACCGGCTGGCTGCACCGGCTGGGCAGCGAGCGCTATGCGAGCCTGCTGGCCGAGTTCCACCAGCGCTGCATCGAGCAGATCGAGCGCCACGGCGGCGTCGCCGACGATCCGCAGGGCGACGACGGCGTGATGTCGTACTTCGGCTACCCGGCTGCCAGCGAGCGCAGTGCCGAGCAGGCGGTGGCGGCGGGCCTCGCGATCGTGCAGTCGGTGGCCGGCATGTCGACGCCGGTGCAGGTGCGCATCGGCATCGCCACCGGGCGCGTCTCGGTGATGGCCGGCCAGCCGGTCGGCGTGTCGATCCACCTGGCCGCGCGGCTGCAGAGCAAGGCGGCGCCGGGCACGGTGCTGGTCTCCGACATGACGCTCGCGCTGGTGCAGCATCGCTTCACGGTGCAGCCGCTGGACGGCGTGCTGGCGCTGAAGGGCATCGAGGGCGCCCAGCGCGCCGGCGTCGTGCTGCACGACCGCAAGGAGCACCGGCTCGATGCGCTGCCGCGGCTCACCCCCTTCGTCGGCCGCGACGACGAGCTGGCCGCGCTGGTGCGCCACTGGGACGCGCTGCAGGACGGCGCGCTGCGCGTGGTGCAGCTGCGCGGCGACGCCGGCATCGGCAAGTCGCGGCTGGTGCGCGAGTTCCGCCACGGCCTGAAGGCGCGCGGCGCGCGCTCGTTCGAATGCCGCTGCCTGCCCGACCACGCGAGCAGCGCCTTCCATGCGGTGATCGACGCGATGCACCACTGGCTGGGGCTGCGCGACGATGACGACGGTCCGGCGCGCCTGCGCAAGCTGGCCGACGCGCTGCCGCCCGGGCTGGATGCGGCGCAGGCGCTGCCGGTGCTGGCGGCGCTGCTGTCGCTGCCGGGCGAGCCGCTGGCCGGCACGCCCGAGCGCCTGCGCGAACGCACGCTCGCGACGCTGGTCGAGTGGTTCCAGCGCGCGGCGCAGGCGCGGCCGGTCTGCCTGGTGGTCGAAGACCTGCACTGGGTCGACCCGTCGACGCGCGAGTTCCTCGGCCGCCTGCTGGCCAGCGGCGGGCAGGCACCGATGCTGGTGCTGCTGACCGAGCGCACCGCGACCGACGATGCCGCTTCCGCCGCGGCATCCTGGCAGCCGCCGGTCGTGCACCAGGCCATCGAGCTGCACGGCCTGCGCCCCGACGAATCGCGCCGGCTGCTGAAGCAGGCCTGCGGCGAATCGCTGCTGCCGGCCGGCGTGGTGCGGCTGCTGGCCGGGCGCTCAGACGGCGTGCCGCTGTTCCTCGAGGAATCGGCGCGCATGGCGGTGGAGCAGAGGGCGACGCTCGACGAGGTGCTGCCGCAGACGCTCGACGTGCCGGGCAGCCTGCAGGACCTGCTGATGGCGCGCCTGGACCGGCTCGGCCCGGCGCGCGCCGTCGCGCAGTTCGGCGCCGTGCTCGGGCGCGAGTTCCCGGTCGCGCTGCTGGAGCAGGTGCTGGCGCACGGCGGCCGGCCGATGACGCCGCAGGAACTGGCGGCGCAGCTCGACCTGATCGAGCAGTCGGGGCTGCTGACCAGCGTCGGCGGCAACGAGGCGGGCGGTGCCTCGGGCGAGCGGCGCTGCGCCTTCAAGCACGCGCTGGTGCGCGACATCGCCTACCAGTCGCTGTGGACGCGCGATCGCCAGCAGGTGCACCGCGCGGTCGCGGCGGTGCTGCGCGCCTCGTGGCCCGAACTGGCGCAGCGCCAGCCCGAGCTGCTGGCCCATCACCAGACCGAGGCGGGCCTGGCGGCCGAGGCGCTCGGGCAGTGGGAGGTGGCGGCGCGGCTCGCGGCCTCGCGCTCGGCGCACGACGAGTCGATCCAGCACCTGCAGCGCGCGCTGGCGCTGCTGGGGAGCCAATTGCATGAACCGACTCAAGAGCGCGAGCGGCGCGGCATCGAGCTGCGCCTGCAACTGCTGCTCGCGTCGCGCTACATCGCGACCGAAGGCTATGGCGCGCCGCCGGTCGAGCGGGCCTACGTGCGCGCCGAGCAGCTGGGCGACGAGCTGGGCGACCCGGTCGCGCAGCTGAAGGCGCAGCTCGGGCTGGAGGGTTACCACTTCATGCGCGGTGATTTCGGGCGGGCGCACGAGATCGCGCGGCGTGCCGAGGCGCTGGCCGAGCAGGGCGGCGACCCGATGGCGCGGTTGCAGGTGCGCTGGGCCACGGCCAACATCCTGTTCCACGAGGGGCACGGGCTGGCCGCGGTGCAGCGCATGGACGAGTGCCTGGCGGTGTACCGGCCGGAGCACCATCGCCGCGCCGCGGTGCAGGACCCGGGCGTGATGTGCCTGTGCTACTCGGCCTGGGGCCAGTGGGAGCTCGGCCACCCGGACGACGCGCTGGCGCGCATCGACCGCGTGCAGCAGCTCGCACGCACGCTCGACCACAAGTTCAGCCTCGGCGAGGCCTTCGGCTTCGCCGCCAACGTGCACCGCTACCGCGGCGAGCACGCGCAGGCGCTGGCCTGCGCCGAACAGGCGATCGCGATCTGCGACGAAGGCGGCTTCGCGGTGTGGCTCGCGCATGCGCACGTGATGCGCGGCTGGCTGCAGTGCGAGCGCGGACGGCACGACGAGGGCGTGGCCGAGATGCGCGAGGGCCTGGCGCTGTGGGCGCGCAGCGGTGCCGTCGTCACGCGGCCGCTGTACCTGACGCTGCTGGCCGAAGGCCTCGCGCGCGGCGGCGACCTGGTGCAGGCGCTGGCGCGGCTCGACGAGGCGATGGGCATCGTGCAGGCGCACGGCGAGCGCTACTACGAAGCCGAGGTGCGCCGCTTGATCGCCGAGCTGACGCTGCGCCGCGACGGCCTCTTGCTGCCGGCGGCGCGCCGGGCGGCCGAGCAGGGCCTGCGCGCGGCGCACGAGCTCGCGATGCAGCAGCACAAGCGCGGCTTCGCGCTGCGCAGCGCCACCAGCCTGGCGCGGCTGTGGCACGAGGACGGCCGCACGCGCGAGGCGCTGCAGCTGCTGAAGCCGGCCTACGCGTCGTTCACCGAAGGGCTGGAGACGCACGATCTGCGACAGGCGCGAGAGCTACTGCGGTCCATCAGTTGAGGTTGAGCTCGGTCAGTTGAGTATTTCAGGCGGCAACGCGGGGAGGTGGTGATGACGACCGACAGGAAGTTCCGGCCCGGGCCGGTCGATCTGCCGACCTGGTACGCCGCAGCGACGACCAACCATGCGCGCAACCGCATGCTGTTCGAGTGGCTGTGCGACTGGCGCAACCTGCGGCCGCACGATCCGCAGAGCCTGCCGCCGCAGCGCGATGCGTTGTTCGAGCAACTGCTGAAACGCCCGGGCCTGGAGGGCGTTCTGACGGTTCCAAGCCGCGCGATCCGCCACGAGAACGAGTACGAGCCTGAGGGCAGTCCGGTGCGGCACGACCGGACCTACGGGCACAGGAAGGTGCGGATGCTGCTGGATGCCGACGACATCGCGGCCGTGCTGCGCAACGGCGATGCCTTCAGCAACGAGGCCTACAACAAGCTCGGTTCCGGCACCTTCCTGCTGGGCCTCGACCACGAGACGCTGCGCAAGCGCCAGCGCACCGCTGCCGCGAAGGCGCTGCGCTATGACCCCTCAACGGTGACCGCGCTGGCCGAACTGGCGGTTGCCGAGGCCGAGCCGATCTGGCTGCGCGCGCCGTCCTTCGACCTTGCGCAGTTCGCCGAGCAGGTCGCGCTGCGCTTCTGCAGCCGGCTGTTCGGCTTCGCCACGGGCGATTACCCGGTGCTGGAGAGCGCGCTGCGGGGTGCGTACATGGCGCTCACGCACCAGATCCTCGGCCGGCATTTCGTCAGCGACCCCGCGCCTGTGGCCGCTGCGCGCGGGCCGATGGCTGTGCTGTTCACGCGAGCCTGCGAACTGATCGACGAGTACCAGCGCTACCCGACGATGAGCCCGCAGACGCTCCCGACCGGCGTGGACCTGCGGACCGACAAGGTGCCTGGGTTCGAACCGGCGATGCGCCGCCTCGGGTGCCTCGCCCGTGAGGCGGGAACCTTGCCGGAGGATGACCTGAGCGGCGAGGAACTGGGTGTGATCGTCGTCGGCGTGATGTCCGGTGTGGTCGGCAACGTGCAGGCGGCCGTCTGCTCGGCGCTGCACGAGTTCTTTCGCAATGGATTGGTCGAGGCGTTGCGCGGCGTGGCGCGCACCTACGGGGAACCGTCGAACGAGCTGTGGCCCTGGATCGCCGAGGCGCTGCGCCTGAACCCGCCGGCCGCCTACCTGCCGCGCCGCGTGACCGAGGACTTCACGCTGCCGGGCGGCGTGACGTTGAAGAGGGGCGAGGAGTGCGTGCTTTCGATCGTCGCGGCGTTGCGCGCAAAGGGCACGGCCTTCGTCGGCTCGTTCGACGAGGAAGGCAAGGTCAAGACACCGCCGCCCGCGCCCGATCCGCTGATCTTCGGCATCGACAGCGGCCCCGACAGCGGCCCTTTGCGGCATGGCCTGCATTCGTGCATCGGTGACAAGCTGGCGCGGCCGCTGATCAGCGCGATCGTGCGCCGCGTGCTGCTGCTGCGCGGGCTGGCCGAGGCGTTCGATCCGGAAGACGGCACCGTGGTCGGCCTGGAGCGGCGCTGGGGCTTCACCTGCAAGCGCTATCCGCTGACCTGCCGGCTCGATCGCCAGCATGCGCTGAACGTGTCGATGCGCGTGAAGACGCCGATCGCCCTGCATGCCGAGGCGTTGAAGGCGGTGATCCGCGCCGGCGCACCGCGCATCGAGACGGCGCTGCTCGAGTCGCGGCACATCCATTTCGCGTGGTTCGAGTTCATCGAGAACGACAACCGGCTGGTGCTGCACACGGTGTACGACGGGCTGTTCGAGTCGTACATCGAGCATTTCGCGCTGGCGGTGGGTGAGCTGTTCGACAAGATCTTCGAGCACATCGAAGACGCTCCGCCGATGCCGGTCAACAAGTACCCCGGCGCCTTCATCGACCTGATCCGCCGCAACGACCGGCCGGTGGCGGAGGGCTACTTCTTCAGTGCCTACCCTGCGCTCGAGGCGGAGCAGATCCGCCGCGTGCTGGGAGTCACGCCATGAAGGCGCAGCCGCTGAAGCCGGCCACGTCGCGTGCGCTGTGGGGGAATCACTTCGACCACGTCCAGCGCATCGTGCTGTGCACGCCGAAGCAACGGCGGGTGCAGCACCTGCTGCTGAAGTTCAACGGGACGGGTTCGCAGACGCGCCGTTTTCTCTCGGCGCTGAGCAGGCACGTGACGTACCGGCCGAGCGATCCGAAGCCCGGCGGCCCGCAGCTGAGCATCGGCTTCACGTACCGCGGACTGGAGGCGCTGAAGCTGCCGCTGCGCGTGCTGCTGGTGCTGCAGAAGCTCGCGCCGTCGTTCCACCTCGGCGCGCCGGTGCAGGCCGCGACGCGGCTGGGTGACACCGGAT
>NZ_JBFUFP010000059.1:0-13253 GCF_056403375.1 Rhizobacter sp. P2_H2 | reverse complement strand
CGCGTGCAGATGCCGTGATCGTTCAGGGTGCGCACCACTTCGAGGCCCGCGAGCACGCCGAAGTTGCCATCGAACTTGCCGCCCGAGGGCTGGGTGTCGATGTGGCTGCCCGTGGCCACCGCGCGCGCGGCGGGGTCGKTGCCGTCGCGCCGCGCGAACACGTTGCCCACCTCGTCGATGCGCACCGCCATGCCGGCCTCGTGGAACCAGCGCAGCACGAGATCGCGGCCCTGGCGGTCTTCGTCGGTCAACGCGATGCGGCGCACGCCGCCCTTGGGCGTCGCGCCGATGCGCGCCAGGTCCATCAGCGATTGCCACAGGCGCGCGCCATCGACCTGGAGCGTGGCGGGTGCGGAAAGGGTGTTGTTCACGGAGTGAGTGCAGATGGAAGGGGTTGAATGGCAGCGCCGGGCGGACAGCAAGTTACGAGCCAATGATATGGACAAACAGTCACCAGGTATCGAAAAAGAGTCTTGTGGTATCGATTATCGATACACGGCAAGCCGTTTGGCACAGCGCTTGCATATCCGGTGTCGAGCCCGTGAACCCCTCAACCCCACCCGGATGGTGACCCGATGAGCCCGAACCCGTTGTTGTCTTCGCGCCTGCGCAATCGCATGGTCGTGCCCGCGATGGCTGTCTCGCTGCTGTGCGGCGCAGCCGCCATGGCGCAGGAGAAGGTGCTTCGCATCGCGATGACGGCGGCCGACATCCCGCGCACGCTGGGGCAGCCCGACCAGGGCTTCGAAGGCAACCGCTTCACCGGCATCCCGATCTACGACTCGCTCACGCAATGGGACCTGTCGAAGGCCGATGCCCCGAGCGTGCTGATCCCGGCGCTGGCCACGTCCTGGGCGGTCGATGCCAAGGACAGGACGAAGTGGGTGTTCAAGCTGCGCCCCGGCGTCAGGTTCCACGACGGCTCGGCGTTCAATGCCGACGCGGTGGTGTGGAACGTCAACAAGGTGCTCGACAAGTCGGCGCCGCAGTTCGATGCCAGCCAGGTCGGCGTGACCGCCTCGCGCATGCCCACGCTGCGCAGCGCGAAGAAGATCGACGAGCTGACGGTGGAGCTCACCACCAGCGAGCCCGATTCCTTCCTGCCGATCAACCTGACCAACCTCTTCATGGCCTCGCCCGCGCACTGGGACGCCAAGCTGAAGGCGGTGCCTGCCGCCACCACCGATGCCGCCGAGCGCGCCAAGCAGGCCTGGACGGCCTTTGCCGCCGATCCTTCGGGCTCCGGCCCGTTCAAGGTCACGCGCTTCGTCTCGCGCGAGCGGCTGGAGCTGGCCGCCAACAAGGCCTACTGGGATGCGAAGCGCACGCCGAAGATCGACAAGGTGGTGCTGATCCCGATGCCGGAGGCGAATGCGCGCACCGCCGCGCTGCTCGGCGGCCAGGTCGACTGGATCGAGGCGCCCTCGCCCGATGCGATGCCGCAGATCCAGCAGCGCGGCTTCAAGATCTACTCGAACGCGCAGCCGCACGTCTGGCCGTGGCAGCTGTCGTTCGCCGAGGGCTCGCCCTGGCTCGACAAGCGCGTGCGCCAGGCCGCCAACCTGTGCGTCGACCGCGGCGGCCTCAAGCAGCTGCTGGGCGGCATGATGGCCGAGCCCAAGGGCACGGTGCCGCCGGGCCATCCGTGGTGGGGCAACCCGGCATTCGACATCCGCTACGACGTCAAGGCGGGCCAGGCCTTGATGGCCCAGGCCGGCCACTCGGCCGCCAAGCCGTTGAAGGTCAAGGTGCAGATCTCGGCCTCGGGCTCGGGCCAGATGCAGCCGCTGCCGATGAACGAGTTCGTGCAGCAGTCGCTGAAGGCGTGTTGGTTCGATGTGCAGTTCGACGTGATCGAGTGGAACACGCTGTTCACCAACTGGCGCAAGGGCGCGAAGGACCCGTCGGCCAACGGCGCCAGCGCCGTCAACGTGAGCTTCGCGGCGATGGACCCGTTCTTCGCGATGGTGCGCTTCGTCAGCACCAAGACCTTCCCGCCGGTGTCCAACAACTGGGGCTACTACGGCAATGCCGAGGTCGACAAGCTGGTGGCCGATGCCCGCACCGCCTTCGACGACACGGCGCGCAACGCGGCGCTGGCCCGGTTGCACGCCCACATCGTCGATGACGCGCCCTTCGTCTGGATCGCGCACGACGTCGGCCCGCGCGCGATGTCGCCCAAGGTGAAGAACGTCGTGCAGCCGAAGAGCTGGTTCATCGACATCGCGACGATGACGATGGACTGAGCATGCTTGCCTACCTGGCCCGGCGCATCGTGCTTGCGCTGCCCATCATGCTCGGCGTCGCGCTGGTGTGCTTTGCGCTGGTGCACCTGGCGCCGGGCGATCCGCTGGTGTCCATCCTGCCGCCGGATGCGTCGGCCGAGCTGCAGGCGCAGCTGCGGCAGCTGTACGGCTTCGACCGCAGCTACCCCGAGCAGTTCGCCGCCTGGCTGTGGCGGGCCCTGCACGGCGACCTGGGCGTGTCGATCGCGACCAACCGGCCGGTGGTCGGCGAGGTGCTCAAGGCCGTGGTCAACACGCTGCGGCTGGCGGTGGTGGCCACGCTGATCGGCTTCGCGCTGGGCGGCCTGTTCGGCTTCGTGGCGGGCTACTTCCGCCGCACGTTCATCGACCGGCTGGCATCGATGCTGTCGGTGCTGGGCGTCAGCGTGCCGCACTACTGGCTGGGCATGGTCCTGGTGATCGTGTTCTCGTCGCAGCTGATGTGGCTGCCCGCCACCGGTGCCGGCCCCGGCGGTTCCGACGACTGGGCCTGGGACGGCGCGCACCTGCAGTACCTGCTGCTGCCGGCACTGACGATGTCGGTGATCCCGATGGGCATCATCGCGCGCACGGTGCGGGCGCTGGTCTCGGAACTGCTCGACCAGGAGTTCGTCGTCGGGCTGCGGGCCAAGGGCCTGACGAGCTTCGGCATCTTCCGCCACGTCGTGAAGAACGCGGCGCCCACCGCGCTGGCGGTGATGGGCCTGCAGCTGGGCTACCTGCTCGGCGGCTCGATCCTGATCGAGACGGTGTTCTCGTGGCCGGGCACCGGCTTCCTGCTGAACTCCGCCATCTTCCAGCGCGACCTGCCGCTGCTGCAGGGCACGATCCTGGTGCTGGCGATGTTCTTCGTGCTGCTGAACCTGCTGGTCGACGTGCTGCAGACGCTGCTCGATCCGCGCATCGCGCGAGGGTGAGGACAGTGAGGAAAGGATGGCCGTGAGCACCCTTGTCATGTCGCCGTCGGCCTCGCCCGCACGGCGTTCGCGCGGCTACTGGGCCTCGGTCGGCCACCGCTTCCTGCGCGATCCGGTGGCCGTCGGTGCCGCCATCGCCGTGCTGATGTTGCTGGGCCTCGCGCTGTTCGGGCCCTGGCTCGCGCCGGCCGATCCGTACCAGGCCTCGATGCTGCAGCGGCTCAAGCCCATCGGCACGCCGGGGCTGCCGCTGGGCAGCGACGAACTCGGCCGCGACATGCTGTCGCGCCTGGTCGTCGGCGCGCGGCTGTCGCTCTTCATGGGCATCACGCCGGTGCTGTGCGCCTTCCTGTTCGGCGCGTCCATCGGCATCGTCGCGGGCTATGCGGGCGGCTTCGTCAACGCCGCGATCATGCGCACGGTCGACGTGTTCTATGCCTTCCCGTCGGTGCTGCTGGCGATCGCGCTGTCGGGCACGCTGGGCGCCGGCGTCTTCAATTCGCTGGTGTCGCTGACGATCGTGTTCATCCCGCAGATCGCGCGCGTCGCCGAAAGCGTCACGACGCAGGTGCGCGGACGCGACTACGTCGAGGCGGCGCGGGCATCGGGCGCCGGCGCCTTCACGATCGTGCGCGTGCACGTGCTGGGCAACGTGCTGGGGCCGATCTTCGTCTACGCGACCAGCCTGATCGCGGTGTCGATGATCCTGGCCTCGGGCCTGTCGTTCCTCGGGTTGGGCGTGAAACCGCCCGAGCCCGAGTGGGGCCTGATGCTGAACACGCTGCGCACGGCGATCTACGTGCAGCCGTGGGTCGCCGCCTTGCCGGGCGCGATGATCTTCATCACCTCGATCACTTTCAACCTGCTTTCCGACGGCCTGCGCTCGGCGATGGACAACAAGGGATGACGACAAGTCCTGTGCATGACGACGTCGGCGGTCCGGCGCAGCCGCTGCTGACCATCCGCGGCCTGCAGAAGCACTACCCGCTGTCCACGGGCTTCCTGGGCCGCGGCGGCGGCAGCGTGCGTGCCGTCGATGGCGTCGACTTCGAGGTGCGCAAGGGCGAGACGCTCGGCGTCGTCGGCGAGTCGGGCTGCGGCAAGTCGACCACCGCGCGGCTGCTGATGCAGCTGATCCGGCCGACCGCCGGCGAGGTGGTGTTCGACGGCCGCACCGTGGGGGGCCGCGAGCTGCCGCTGAAGGAGTTTCATCGGCAGGTCCAGATGGTGTTCCAGGACAGCTATGCCTCGCTGAACCCGCGGCTGACGATCGAGGACTCGATCGCCTTCGGGCCCCAGGTGCACGGCAGCGGCCGCCGGCCGGCGGTGCAGCGGGCCCGCGACCTGCTGGCCCGCGTCGGGCTGGAGCCGCAGCGCTTCGCCGAACGYTATCCGCACGAGCTGTCGGGCGGGCAGCGGCAGCGGGTCAACATCGCCCGGGCGCTGGCGCTGCAGCCGCGGCTGCTGATCCTCGACGAGGCGGTGTCGGCGCTCGACAAGTCGGTCGAGGCGCAGGTCATCAACCTGCTGCTCGACCTGAAGGCCGAGTTCGGCCTCACCTACGTCTTCATCAGCCACGACCTGCAGGTGGTGCGCTACCTGAGCGATCGCGTGATGGTGATGTACCTGGGCCGCGTGGCCGAGCTCGGGCCGTCGGAGTCGCTCTACGCCGGGCCGCTGCACCCGTACACGCGGGCGCTGCTGTCGTCGATGCCGTCGATGGACCCGGACCACCGCACCGAACGGGCGCTGCTGGCGGGCGATCCGCCGAACCCGATCGACCCGCCCGCGGGCTGCCGCTTCCATCCGCGCTGCCCGGATGCCGCGCCGGTGTGCGGCCAGCGCGCGCCGGTGCTGGCCGAGCGGCGCGGCGCGCACACCGTGGCCTGCCTGATGCACGAACCGGGCAGCGGCCACCCGGCAGCAATCTAGAGGCAATCGATGCAGGACCCGATGGTGGAATTGCGAGACCTGGGCGTCGTGTTCACCGGCGGACGCGCGCCGGTGCAGGCCGTCAGCGGCGTCAGCCTGCAGGTGCAGCGCGGGCAGGTGCTGGCGCTGATCGGCGAATCGGGGTCGGGCAAGAGCGTCACGCTGCGCACGCTGCTGCGCCTGCATCCCGAGCGGCGCACCCGCATCGGTGGCAGCGTGCGGGTGGCGGGCCGCGACGTGCTGGCGATGTCGGCCGGCGAGCTGGCGGCGTTCCGCGGCAAGGTCGCGTCGATGATCTTCCAGGAACCGCTGCTCGCGCTCGACCCGGTGTACTCGGTGGGCGCGCAGATCGTCGAATCCATCCGCCGGCACGACAAGGTATCGGCCGCCGTCGCGAAACAGCGCGCGCTGGCGCTCTTCGAGCTGGTGCGCATCCCGAGCCCCGAGCGCCGGCTGGCGGCCTACCCGCACGAGATGTCGGGTGGCATGCGCCAGCGCGCGATGATTGCGCTGGCCCTGGCCTGCCGGCCGCAACTGCTGCTGGCCGACGAGCCGACCACCGCCCTCGATGCCACGGTGCAGATCCAGATCCTGCTGCTGCTGCGCGAGCTGCAGCGCGAGCTCGGGCTGTCGGTGATCTTCGTCACCCACGACATCGGCGCGGCGGTCGAGGTGGCCGATCGCATCGCGGTGATGTATGCCGGCCGCATCGTCGAGGAGGGCAGCGCCCGCGAGCTGATCCGCTCGCCGCGCCATCCGTACACCATCGCCTTGCTGAGCAGCCGGGCCCACGGCGCGCTGGCGCGCGGCAGCCGGCTCGAGACCATCGGCGGCGCGCCGCCCGACCTGTCGGCCTTGCCGCCGGGCTGTGCCTTCGCCGAACGCTGCAAGCTCGCGGTGGCCGAATGCCGCAGCGTCCAACCCGAGCCGGTGCTCCTGTCGCCGGGCCACCAGGCGCGCTGCCTGCGCACCGATGCCGCAGCCGGGCTGGTGAGCGCGCTGCCTTGAATCCCCGGGAGACACGATGCCCCTGCACGACCCTGTCCACGCCTTCGTCCCCTACCCCGACGCGCCGGTGCCCCACGCATCCACCGGCCCGTTGTCGGGCCTGGGTTTCGCGGTCAAGGACCTGTTCGACGTCGCCGGCTACCCGACCGGCGGCGGCAACCCGTTCGTGCTGGCGATGTCGGGCATCAAGCCGCAGACCGCGCCGACGGTGCAGCGCCTGCTCGATGCCGGTGCGCGCTTCATCGGCAAGACGGTGACCGATGAGCTCGCGTTCTCGATGAACGGCGACAACGCGCACTTCGGCGCGCCGCTCAACCCTGCCGCGCCGCTGCGCATCTGCGGCGGGTCGTCGTCGGGCTCGGCCTCCGCGGTGGCGGCAGGCCTGTGCGACTTCGCGCTCGGCACCGACACCGGCGGCTCGGTGCGGGCACCGGCCAGCCATTGCGGCCTCTACGGCCTGCGGCCGACGCATGGCCGGGTGAGCCTGCAGCGCACGCTCGATCTGGCGCCCAGCCTCGACACCTGCGGCTGGTTCGCGCGCGAGGTGCAGACCTTCGCCCGCGTGGCCGATGTGCTGCTCGGTGCGGATGCGGCGTCGCCGGGCGGCGGCGTGCGGCTGCTGTGGCCGCGCGACCTGTGGGCGCTGGCCGAGCCCGCGGCCGTGCAGGCGTTGCGGCCTGCCGCCGAGCGCCTGCAGGCGTTGGCCGGATCGGCGGCACAGGTCAGCGTCGCGCTCGATTCCTTCGACGCGATGTACTGGCATCTGCGCCACCTGCAGGGCCGCGAGGCCTGGCAGACCGACGGCCCGCTGATCGAGCGCTTTGCGCCGCCGCTGGGGCCGGGCGTGGCCGAGCGCTTTGCCTGGTCACGCGGCGTGACCGACGAGCAGGTGGTGCAGGCGCGCGCGTTCCGCGAACGCTTTCGCACGCACCTCGGCGAACTGCTCGGCAGCGACGGCGTGCTGGTGATGCCGACGATGCCCGACATCGCACCGCTGCGCGCCGTCGGCGAGGCCGGGCTGGAGGACTACCGCAACCTGGCGATCCGCCTGCTGTGCCTGGCCGGGCTGAGCGGGTTCCCGCAGTTGTCGATGCCGCTGGCCCGCCGCGACGGTGCGCCGCTGGGGCTGTCGCTGCTGGGGCCTGCCGGCAGCGACCGCGGCCTGGTGGCGCTGGCCGAACGCATGGCTCACCAGGCCTGATCGACGACGGCCGGCCGGGCCAATGGGTGCACGTCGCAATCGACCTGCGGCGCCGCCCGTTCGAGCACCACGAAGTCACCGGCATCGACGGCCAGCAGTGCGTGGTGCCAGGTGCCCGGCGCGAGCGTCACGCCCTGTTCGCCATCCGTGATGAAGGCCGCCAGGTCCGCCGCCTCGGGCCGCGGGCCGGCGGCTGCCACCACGATGACGAAGCGGCGCGCGCCGAGCGGCACGAAGCTCTGGCTGCCCAGCGCGTGCCGTTCCATCTCGTCGACGCTGTGCGGGAAGCGCCGGGCCGCGGCGCGGAAGATCGCCAGCATCGGCCGCCCACCCTGCAGCTGGAGCTGCAGGTCGTCGACCAGGTCGAAACGCTGCGATGTGCCGCCGTTGATGGGCCGGCCCGTGCCGCCGGGGGCTTGCAGCACGGTGCCGTAGGGCGCGAAGGCTGCGGATGTCAGCGGCTGCGGGACGAGGCGGTGGGGCGGCGGCGGGTTCATCGGGCAGATTCTGCCCGGCGCGGGGCCGGCGCTCTTGCGGTGGAGCGCAGGGACGTTGAACTCGTCGGTGAACTCCCACTCGGGCAGCAAGCGTTCTTCCGGCTGTTGGCAAAGCCTACGGACAGGCTTGCACCAGGACCGAATCGATCAGCATGTAGAGATCGCCCCGCCGTTGCAGGTCAACGAGGAGCACCGGGCCCGCGAGATGTCGGGAGATCAACGCCGACTGCAAGCTCCCGAGGCGTGTCAAAGACTTGTCGGCCTCCCCGTAGACGCCAACGCTGATGGCAGGCAAGGCCCGCGCATCGCCGCATGCGTCCAGGCACACCAGCAAGTCGCGGACAGGATGGGGGCGGCCGCCATCGACCAGGACAATGAGGCCCATGGGCTTGGCAGCGCGGACGACTTCGGCACACGCGGTGGGCGGTACACCGAACAGGACGACTCTCTCGCCGTCGTCCAGTTCGCAAACGCTGAGATCCAGCATGGCGGGAAGGAACTGTCGCAGCCTGGCCAGGTGGCTGGTGCCACCCAGAAGCCCGATGGCCTGGGTCGTGTCGGTTCCAGAGATTCCAGTGACGACGATGGTGCGGATGGAAGGCAAATTGTTCTCGCAACGCGGCTGCGGCCGGCTCCTTGGTGAGCTTGAGATTGCAGCAGTCACCGCCTCTGGCGTCTTGATGGAGCGTCGATTGAAGCGTGATGCCACTCCGGATCCGCGACGATCGCCCGAGCCTGGTTGCTAAGGAACCCTTAAGGAAACGAGCCCTCCCAATCATTTCTGGATGGTAAAGTTTTGCAAACATTCAATCGCCGGGAGGCGATTCGATTCACCAGGGCCGGAGGAGACCAGAGGATGTTTGCAGCAGCGGCGCAAGCCCGGGGGGATTGGCGCGCCTTGTTCCGAAGCACGGACGATGGCGCGGGAGGCAGGTGGGCCACGTTCAGGCGCGCCGTCAAGTTCTTCTGGCGCTTTGCGCTGCACAAGGCCGGCGTCCAGACCTGCCTGGCTTCGCTGCACCGCCTGAAGCTGGAGCACGGCGCGCACTACCCGATCGAGGTGAGCCTGCGGCCCCTGCGCCCCTACCTCTGCGACGGACTGAGCGTGGCCGACCGGGCAGCCTGCGTCGTGCTCCATTTCAACTGGCTGCACACCACGCTGCGGCCCGAACCCTGCCGGGCCTTGTGGCAACAGCAGGGCCTGCTGCTTCCGCTCGCGGCCGAGAGCTGCAGCGATGTCGCGCTCGTGCTGCGGCAGTCGGCCTCGCAATGCCGCGAAGGCGAGCTCAGCTTCGACCTGATGTACCGGGGCCAGCGCCTGGTGTCGACCCATTTCAGCGTCGTCGGCGCCCGCGCGGCCGGCATCGCCTGCGCAGAACGCAGCGTCGCCTTCGTCGCCGGCTTCCAGGGGGTGCGCGGCACCGAGGCGCTGATGCGCGAGTTGGGTACCCAACTGCACCGCCTGCGGCCGTCGGCCCTGCTGCTCTGCGCGCTGCAAGGCCTGTGCGCGGGCTGGGGCCTGCCGGCGCCGGTCACGGTCGCCCAGCATGCGCACGTCTCGGCAGGCTATGCCCGGCGGCGGCGCATCCAGCTCGACTACGACAGCGTCTGGTCCGAGGCCGGCGCGGACCGCCTCGGCCCGCGCCATTGGCAACTGCCGGCCCTGCCGCAGATCCGGCCGGACGGCGAGGTGGCCTCCAAGCACCGCGCCCAGTACCGCCGCCGCAATGCCGCCAAGCTCGCCTTCTTCGAGGCCTGCCGGGACGCCGCATCGGCGATGACGCGATGACGCGATGCACCTGCTGCTGATCGAGGACGACGTGGACCTGGGCGCGTCGCTGCAGCAGGCGCTGCGCGGCGCCGGATTCAGCAGTGAATGGCTGCGCACGGCGTCCGACGCCCACCGCTTCGCCTTGGCAGGCGGGCATCACTGCATCCTGCTCGACCTGGGCTTGCCGGACGGCCACGGGCTCGACCTGCTGCGCGCCTGGCGCCGCGACGGCCTGGCCGTGCCGCTGATCGTCATCACCGCCAGCGACGCGCTGGGCGATCGCCTGGCCGGCCTGGACGAAGGCGCCGACGACTTCATCGTCAAACCCTTCGCCGTGGTCGAGCTGGTCGCGCGCGTGCGCGCGGTGACGCGGCGCGCAGCGCAGCAGGCCGCTTCGGTATGGACCATCGGCACGCTGGCCATCGACATGCGCCGGCGCTTCTGCACGGTGGACGGCGAGCCGGCGGGCCTGTCGCCGCGCGAGTTCGACGTGCTGGCTGCGTTGGCACACGCCGGCGGCAACGTGGTGCCCAAGCACCGCCTGGCGCAGGCCCTGGCGCCACTGGGCGAGCCGCTGGACTTCAACGCCATCGRGGTCCATGTGCACAACCTGCGGCGCAAGGTCGGTGCGGAGCGCGTGAAGACCGTGCGCGGCATCGGCTACCTGCTGGCCGGAGAGCGCGCTTGAGCGCGGCCGCCGCCACGGCGCGCCCGCCGCGGCTGCAGCGGCGCGTGCTGCTGGCGATGCTGGGCGTGATCGTGCTGCTGTTCCTCGTCTTCTTCTGCATCATCCTGTGGGAAACGCTCAGGCGCGATTCGGGCGAACTGGATCGTGTTCTGCTGCGCAATGCGCAGAGCCTGGCACGCACGCTGGACCGCATGCCCGACGACGCCAGCGTCAGCGCCGGCGTCACCGTCTTCCTGCACCTGAGGGCCGACGCCGCGGCCAACGATCCGCACGGCGAGCCGCGGCCCCTGCTGCTGGTGTCGCGCCGCGACGGCGGCCTGCGCCTGCCGGCGGCGCAGCCCGGCGACGCCGACCCGCTGCGCCTGCCCGATGGCCTGTCGGAAGCCGTGCATCAAGGCGCCACGCTGCGCAGCTACACCGCCAGCAGCCCGCACTGGACCGTGACGCTGCTCGACGACGACGTGCAGCGCACGCGCTGGGCCGCACTCGAGGTTGGCGTCGAGCTGCTGGGCTACCTGGCGCTGACGCTGCCGGTCATCCTGCTGCCGGTGTGGCTGGCGCTGCGCGCGGCACTGGCGCCGCTGCACAGCCTGTCGGACCAGGTGGCCGTGCGCGCGCCCGCCGACATGAGCCCCATCGTGCTGCCCAAGGGCTACCGCGAGCTGCTGCCGCTGCAGACGGCGTTGAACCGGCTCTTCGAACGCATGGCCGCCACCTTCGCCCGCGAGAAGGCCTTCGTGCACGACGCCGCGCACGAACTGCGCACCCCGCTGGCCGTCATCAGCACGCAGGCCCATGTGCTGCAGGCCAGCGAGGGCCGGGCGCGCCACGAGGCCGCGCACCGCCTGCAGGGCGCGGTGGAGCGCGCCTCGCACCTGGCCCACCAGCTGCTTCGCCTGGCCCAGGCCGACGCCACCGCGCTCGCGCCACGCGAACCGGTGGACGTGATGAACGTCGCGCGCGACACCCTGGCCGGCATGACCGAGGTAGCGACCGGGCTCGGCAGCGAGCTGTCGCTGAGCGGCCCCGACAACGCCGTGCTGGCCACCGACCCGCGTGCATTGCGCTCGATGCTGGGCAACCTGGTGGACAACGCGCTGCGCTACGGCGGGCGCGGCGTGCTGGTGGACGTGAGCATCGACGTGCAGCCTGCGCGCTGGCAGCTGCGCGTGGTCGACAACGGCCCGGGCATTGCCGCCGAACACCGCGAACAGGTGTTCGAGCGCTTCTGGCGCGGCAAGCCCGGCGACGAGCGCGGCGCGGGCCTGGGCCTGGCCATCGTGCGCGAAGCGGCGCGCTCGCTGGGCGGCGACGTCGACCTGCAGGCCGGCCCCGGCGGGCGCGGCTGCAGCTTCACCGTCGACCTCCCCCGAACCTAGGGGGCCTGTCTTCAGGAAGCACGAAGGTGGCTGCGGCGAACATCCGGCCCCTCGTCACTGCTCCCTGTGCTTCATGCCACGCCTGCGCCCCCCTCACCCCCTTGCCCTCGGTGCCGTCACCCTGGCCTGCATCCCCGCTGCCTGGGCCCAGGATGCCGAAGCACCTGCCGAGGCCCTGCGCATGGAGACCGTCGAGATCCAGGGCAAACGCGCGCACAACGCCGCCGGCAAGCAGACGCTGACGCGCGAGGAGCTGTCGCGCATCCCCGGCAGCAGCGGCGACCCGATGAAGGCCGTGATGGCCCTGCCCGGCGTGACCACCACCGACGACAACAGCAGCGCGCCCGCCGTGCGCGGTGCACGGCCGCAGGACAACGCCTACTACGTCGACTTCCTGCCGGTGGGTTACCTGTTCCACCTGGGCGGCTTCGCCAGCACCTTCCACTCCGACCTGATTCGCCGCTTCGACCTGGCCAGCGCCGCCTGGAGCCCCGAGTACGGCGACGTGGTGGGCGCGGTGTTCGACATCTCGCTGCGCAACCCGCGCAGCGACCGCCTCGGCGGCAAGCTCGACTTCAGCCTGCTCGGCGCCAGCGTGCTGGCCGAAGGGCCGATCGGCGATGGCCTGTCCTTCTTCCTGGCCGGCCGGCGCAGCTGGTTCGACCTGGCCGTCAAGACGGTGGAGGATGAGAAGGAAGGTGTCAGCCTCACCGTGCCCGTGTACCACGACTCGCAGGGCCGGCTGCTGTGGGACCTGAACCCGGGCAACCGCCTGCGCCTGGACTTCAGCACGGCCAACGACCGCATCGACTTCACCACGAAGGAAGGCTCCAGGGCGGCCCAGCGCGACCCGGTGCTGCTGGGGAACAGCAGCATGCGCCAGTCCTACGGCAGCTTCGCACTCAGCTGGGATGGCGACTTCGCCCCGTCCACCGGCAACCAGCTCGCGCTCGGCCGGATGGCCACGCGCGATTTCACGCGCATCGGCAGCGCGGGCCACTACGACGCCGAGGTGGTCACCACCTACCTGCGCGAGCAGCTGCGCCTGGCCTGGACGCCCGAGCACGCCACGACGCTGGGCGGTGTGGTGAACAGCCGCCTCGTCGATCTCGAGCTGGACATCCAGGACCCGCGCTGTACCGAGTTCGACCCCAACTGCGACATCAGCTCCGCCGGTCGCGTGGTCTCGCTGCAGAAGACACGCCAGAACCAGGCCGAGGCCTACGCCAATCACCGGTGGCGGCTGTCACCCGAGTGGACGGCCACCGGCGGCCTGCGTGCCAGCCGCGATTTCTACCTGCGGCAGACCTTCACCGAACCGCGCCTGGGACTGGAGTGGAACGTGTTGCCACGCACCCTGGTGTCGGCGGGCATGGGCCGGCACCACCAGCCACCGCCCATCGAGCAGGCGCTGCGCGACATCGGCAACCCGCAGCTCACCCACCTGCGCAGCACGCAGTACGTGCTGGGCGTGACGCAGGCCCTCGACGCCGGCTGGTCGGTGCGTGCCGAGGTCTACCGCAAGACCTTCCAGGGCTATGCGGTCGACGACCCGGCGCTGAAGTACGTCAACGG
>NZ_JBFUFP010000058.1:0-13424 GCF_056403375.1 Rhizobacter sp. P2_H2 | reverse complement strand
GCCCGTGGGCGTGCTGCAGCGCGTCGAGATCCTGAAGGCGCTGTTCCGCGGTGCCCGCATCCTGATCCTCGACGAGCCGACCGGCGTGCTGACGCCGCAGGAGACCGAAGCGCTGTTCCGCGTGCTCGCCACGCTGAAGGCGCGCGGCGTCACGGTGCTGCTGATCACGCACAAGCTGAAGGAGATCCTCGCGGTGACCGACCGCGTCACGGTGATGCGCGGCGGCAGCGTCGTCGCCGACCGCGAGACGGCGCAGACCACCGAGGCCGAACTGGCCGAGCTGATGGTGGGCCGCCAGGTGCAGCGCTCCGGCACGCACCTCGCGCGTGAGCGCGGCGAGTTGCGGCTGCAGGCGCAAGGCCTGAGCTGGCGCGATGCCGGCGGCGTGCTGCGGCTGCAGGACGTGTCGCTCGACCTGCATGCCGGCGAGATCGTCGGCGTGGCCGGCGTCTCGGGCAACGGGCAGAGCGAGCTGCTGGCGCTGCTGAGCACGCTGCAGCCGCTGCAGCAGGGGCGGCTGGCCATTGCCTGCGAGGATGGCACCCGGGTCGACATCGACGCCACGCACCCCGGCAACCCGCACCGGCTGCGCGAGCTCGGCATCGCGCACGTGCCGGAAGACCGCCACCGGCTCGGGCTGGTGCTCGGCTTCGAGGCCTGGGAGTCGTCGCTGCTCGGCTACGTGGACGATGCGGCGCTGCGGCGCGGCCCGTTCATTGCCGGTGCGCAGGCACGCACGCAGTGCCGGCAGATGATGGAGGAGTTCGACGTGCGGCCGCGCAACGAGCGGCTCGCGTCGTCGAAGTTCTCCGGCGGCAACCAGCAGAAGCTGATCCTCGCGCGCGAGTTCCGGCGCGCGCCGCGCGTGCTGCTGATCGGGCAGCCGACGCGCGGCGTCGACATCGGCGCGATCGAGACCATCCACCGCCGCATCGTCGGGCTGCGCGATGCCGGCTGCGCGGTGCTGCTGGTGTCGACCGAGCTGGACGAGATCCTCGCGCTGTCGGACCGCATCGTCGTGATGAGCGGCGGGCGCATCACCGGCGAGGTCGCGCGCGACGAGGCGGACGAGACGCGGCTGGGGTGCCTGATGGGCGATGCCCGGGCGACCGGAGTGCCGGCATGAAGCACGTGCCTGCGGTGCTGCCGCGCTGGATCGACGTGCTGTTGCTGCCGGTGTTGAACGTCGCGATGGCGCTGCTCGCTGCCGGCCTGGTGGTCTGGGCGATCGGGCAGAACCCGTTCACCGCGGTGCAGCTGCTGGTGCAGGGCGCGTTCGGCAGCGAGCTCGCGTGGAGCTACACGCTGTACTACACGACCAACTTCATCTGCACCGGGTTGGCGGTGGCGGTGGCCTTCCATTGCGGGCACTTCAACATCGGCGCCGAGGGGCAGGGCACGGTCGGCGGGCTCGGCGTCGGCCTCGTGCTGCTGGCGGGCGACGCGTGGCTCGCCCCGGCGCTGCTGCTGCCGCTGGCGATTGCCGGCGGGCTGGCGGCGGGGGCCGCGTGGGCGTTCGTGCCGGCGTGGCTGCAGGCGCGGCGTGGCAGCCACATCGTCATCACGACGATCATGTTCAATTTCCTCGCGTCGACGCTGATGGTGTGGCTGCTGGTCAACGTCGTGAAGGTGCCGGGCAACCAGGCGGTGGAGTCGCGGCTGTTCGCGCCGGGCGCGGTGCTGCCGAGCGCGCAGGCGATGTTCGGTGCGATCGGCATCGAGTGGCCCGACACGCCGCTGAACCTCGCGTTCGCGCTGGCCCTGCTGGCCTGCGTGGGCCTGTGGGCGCTGCTGTGGCACACGCGGCTCGGCTATGCGCTGCGGGCGGTGGGTCTCGCGAGCGATGCGGCGCGCTATGCGGGCATCGATCCGCGGCGGCTCACGGTGATCGCGATGTGCCTGTCGGGCGCGCTCGCGGCGCTGGTCGGCGTCAACGAGATCGCCGGCGTGCACCACAAGCTGCTGCTGGATTTCGTCGCCGGCGCGGGCTTCACCGGCATCGCGGTCGCGTTGATGGGGCGCAACCACCCGGTGGGCATCGTGCTGTCGGCGCTGCTGTTCGGCGCGCTGGCGCAGGGCGGCTCCGAGCTGGTGTTCGAGATGCCGGCCTTCACGCGCGACATGTCGGTGGCGGTGCAGGGCTTCGTCGTGCTGTTCTGCGGCGCGTTGTCGCTGATGCTGCGGCCGCCGGTGGCGTGGCTGTATGGCCGGCTGGCAAGGGGCGCGGCATGACGGACGACTGGCTGATCGTCGCATCGGTGCTTGGCGCCACGCTGCGCATCGCCGTGCCGCTGGTGCTGTGCGCGCTGGCCGGCGTGTTCAGCGARCGCGCCGGCGTGATCGACATCGGGCTCGAGGGCAAGATGCTCGCGGCCGCGTTCGCCGCCGCCTGCCTGGGCGCGATCGGCTGGCCGGCATGGCCGGCGATGGCCGGTGCGATCGCGGTGTCGGCGCTGCTCGCGCTGGTGCACGCCTGGGCCTGCGTCACGCACCGGGGCGACCAGATCGTCTCCAGCGTCGCGCTGAACGTGATCGCCGCCGGCCTCACGGTGGTGCTCGGCCTGGTCTGGTTCCACCAGGGCGGGCGCACGCCGAACATCGGCGATGCGAGCCGCTTCATGGCGCTGTTCCCCGACGCCGCGAACGCGGTGCAGGGCTGGCCCGTCATCGGCCCGCTGCTGGCCGAGGGCGTGCTGCGCCACAACCTGCTGGTGTGGGTCACCGTGGCGCTGGTGCCGGCCTCGTGGTGGCTGCTGTACCGCACGCGCTTCGGGCTGCGGCTGCGCGCGGTCGGCGAGAACCCGGCGATGGTCGACGCGGCCGGCATCTCGGTCGGCGCGCTGCGCTACGGCGCGGTGCTGCTGGCCGGCGTGTTGTGCGGCGCGGCGGGCGGCTACCTGGCGCTGGCGCAGAACGCGTCGTTCACGCCGGGCATGACGGCCGGCCGCGGCTTCATGGCGCTGGCCGCGATGGTGTTCGGCAAATGGCACCCGCTGCGCGCGGCCGTCGCCTGCCTGCTGTTCGGCTTCCTCGATGCGGTCGCGATCCGGCTGCAGGGGGTCGAGCTGCCCGGCCTCGGCAGCGTGCCGGTCGAGCTGATCCAGGCACTGCCTTACCTGCTGACGGTGGTGCTGCTGGCCGGCTTCTTCGGCCGGGCCGAGGCGCCGCGCGCGCTCGGCCGGGCCTACGTGAAGGAGCGCTGAAGCGCCGCGGCCTGCATCTCACAGCATCATGCCGCCCGACACCTCGATGCGCTGGCCGGTGATCCAGCGACTGCCGTCGGCCAGCAGCGCGGCCACCGCGCCGCCGATGTCGTCCGGCAGCCCGACGCGGCCGAGCGCGGTGACGCCGGCGATGTGCGCGTTGACCTGCTTGTCGTCACGCACCTGGCCGCCGCGGAAGTCGGTCTCGATCGCGCCGGGGGCGAGCGCGTTCACGCTGATGCCGCGCGGGCCGAGCTCCTTGGCCATGTAGCGCGTCAGCACCTCCACGCCGCCCTTCATCGCGGCATAGGCGGCATAGCCCGGGAACGTGAAGCGCGCGAGGCCGGTCGAGATGTTGACGATGCGCCCGCCATCGGCGATCAGCGGCAACAGCTTCTGCGTCAGGAAGAAGGTGCCCTTCAGGTGGATGTTGCTGAGCAGGTCGAACTGCTCCTCGGTGGTTTCGGCGATCGGCGCATTCAGGCCGATGCCGGCGTTGTTGACCAGGTGGTCGAAGCGCTCACGCTGCCAGGTGCTCGCGAGCACCTTCTTCACCGTCTCGGCGAAGGCCGCGAAGCGCTTGCTGTCGCCCACGTCGAGCTGCAGCGCGACGGCCCGGCGGCCGAGCGCCTCGACCTGGCGCACCACGGCGTGCGCCTCGGCCTCGCTGCTCTGGTAGGTGAGGATCACGTCGCTGCCTTGCGCGGCCAATGCCAGCGCCGTGCTGCGGCCGAGGCCGCGGCTGCCGCCGGTGACCAGGGCGATGCGGGGGGTGGTCGATGCGGTCATGTCGGTCTCCTTCAGAGGGAACGGGTTGCGGTGAAGGGGACTTTAGGAGTTCACTTGCAGAGGATAAAGTCGCCTTGAATGACAGGACTGTTCTTCGTAAAAGGACAATGACGCGATGGAACTCGACGAGCTCCGCATCTTCGCCCGGGTGGCCGAGCTGGGCAGCTTCACGCAGGCGGCCGAGCAGCTGGGGCTGGTGAAGAGCCGCGTCTCGGCCGTGGTGCTGCAGCTGGAGTCACGCGTCGGCGCGCGCCTGCTCCAGCGCACCACGCGGCGCGTGCAGCTGACGCCCGATGGCGAGGTCTTCCTCGCACGCAGCAAGGAACTGCTGGCGGATGCCGACCAGCTGCAGGCGATGTTCCAGCCGGTCGCCAGCGGCCTGAAGGGGCGCCTGCGCATCGACCTGCCGAACAAGCTGGCGAGCGAGCTGGTGATCCCGCGCCTGCCGGAGTTCCTCGCGGCGCACCCGCTGCTCGAGGTCGGCATCAGCACCACCGACCGGCAGGTCGACCTGGTGCGCGAAGGCTTCGACTGCGTGCTGCGCGTCGGGTCGCTGGCCGATGCCGAGCTGGTGGCGCGGCCGCTCGGCGTGCTGACGATGGGCAACGTCGCGAGCCCGGCCTACCTGGCCGCGCACGGCACGCCGACGACGCTGGCCGACCTGGCTCGGCACCGCATCGTCCACTATGCCGCCAAGCTCGGCACGCAAGGCGCCGGCTGGGAATACCAGGAGGAGGGCGTGACGCGCGTGCACCCGATGCGCAGCACGGTGGTCGTCAACGGCACCGATGCCTACCAGGCGGCCTGCCTCGCCGGGCTCGGCCTGATCCAGGCGCCGACCTTCGGCACGCGGCGCCTGGTCGCGCAGGGCCTGCTGGTCGAGGTGATGCCGCAGTTCGTCGCGCCGCCGATGCCGGTGTCGCTGCTGTACCCGAACCGCCGCCAGCTGGCGCCGCGGGTGCAGGCGGTGCTGAACTGGATCGCGCAGGTGGTCGAGCCGCAACTGCGGGCAGAGGCCGCTGCACAATGACCGCCATGAACACCCCGACGCCGATCCTCCTCGATTGCGACCCCGGCATCGACGATGCCCTCGCGCTGTTGCTGGCCGCCGGCGCGCCGGAGCTGGACCTGATCGGCGTCACCACCGTGGCCGGCAACCGCACGGTCGTGATGACCGCGGACAACGCCTGCCGCGTGCTCGACCTGGCCGGCCGCCACGACGTGCCCGTGCACGCCGGCTGCAGCCATGCGCTGACGATGCCGCGGGCCCGCACCAACACCGTCCACGGCGAGGACGGCCTCGGCGGCGTCGAGCTGCCGAGCAGCCGCACCCCCACCGCGCAGCACGCGGTCGACGTGATCGAGCAGGCGCTGCTGCGCGAGCCCGCCGGCAGCCTGACGCTGGTCGCGATCGGGCCGCTGACCAACCTCGCGCTGGCGGAGATCAAGCGCCCCGGCCTGCTGCAGCGCGCGAAGCGCGTGCTCGTGATGGGCGGTGCCGCGTTCTGCGACGGCAACATCACGCCGGCCGCCGAGTTCAACTTCCATGCCGATGCACTGGCCGCGCAGACCGTGCTCGGCAGTGGCGCGCCGGTGCTGCTGTTCGGGCTCGACGTGACGCGCCAGGCGGCGATGCCGGCCGACTGGGTCGATTCGCTGGGCACGCTCGGCAACCGCTGCGGCCCGGTCGCGCGCGACCTGATCCGCGGGTTCCGCCGCGACAGGCCGCTGCTGCACGATGCCTGCCCGGTGGCGTGGCTGCTGGCGCCCGAGCTCTTCGCGTCCGAGCGTTGCCGGGTCGAGGTCGACTGGCGGCCYGGCCTCACCGAAGGCCACCTGTCGGCCAAGCGCATCGCGCTGGCCCGGGACGATTTCGGCACGCCGGTCGACGTGTTCACGTCGGTCGATGCCGACGCGCTGCGCGCACTGCTCAGGCAGCGCCTGGCTCGCCTGCCCTGAGGGCGTCTGCCGGGCCGGCCAGGATGCGGGCGATCAGCGCGCCCAGCTCCTCGAAGGTGTTCTCTTTCTCGAGCAGCCCGCGCACGCCCACCGCGCGGGCCTCGGCCCGCAGCTCTTCGGTGATGTAGCCCGAGCTGAKCACCACCGGCAGGTCGGGCCGGATGCGTGCCAGCTCGCGCGCCAGCTCGATGCCCGAGTTGCCGGGCATGTTGTAGTCGGTCACCAGCAGGTCGACCTCCTGCGGGTGCTCGCGCACCTGGGCGATGGCCAGCGCCGCCTCGTTGAACGTGCGCACGCGGTAGCCTGCGCGGGCCAGCAGGCGCTCGACCATGATGACCATCGTCTCGTCGTCGTCGACGTAGAACACGCGCTCGCCGTGGCCTGCCGACGCCTGCTGGACGTGCGGCGCGCGTGCCACGGCCCCGGCCGTGTCGGCCACCGGCAGGTACAGGTGCAGCGTGGTGCCGACCCCCGGCTCGCTCTCGACCGCGATGGCGCCGTGGTGCGCGACGACGATGCCGTGCGCCACCGAGAGCCCGAGGCCAGTGCCCTGGCCGACCGGCTTGGTCGTGAAGAACGGCTCGAAGATCCGCTCGCGGGTCGCGTTGTCCATGCCGGCACCGTCGTCGCTGACCCACAGGTGCGCATGGCGGCCCGGGTGCAAGCCGCCGAGGCGCTGGCAGGTCGCCGGATCCAGCTCCACGCCGTCGAGCCCGATGCAGATGCGGCCGACGCCGCCGCGCAGCGCATGCCAGGCATTCGTGCAGAGGTTCATCAGCACCTGCTGCACCTGCGTGGCATCGGCCTGCACCTGCGGCAGGTCGTCGGCGATGCGCGTCTGCAGCTCGACGCCGGCCGGCAGCGTGGCGCGCAGCAGCTGGTGCGTCTCGTCGACCACCGGCCGCAGCGACTGCGTCTGCAGCTCCTGCGGCTCGCGCCGGCTGAAGGTGAGGATCTGCCGCACCAGCATGCGGGCGCGCAGGCTGGCCTTGTGCACCTCGCGCAGCAGCGCGCCGGCCGGGTGGTCGGCACCGACGGCCTCCAGCGCCAGCGCCGAGTTGCCGAGGATGGCGCCGACGATGTTGTTGAAGTCGTGCGCGATGCCGCCGGCCAGCGTGCCGATCGATTCCATCTTCTGCGAATGGCGCAGCTGCGCCTCGTAGCGGATCAGCTCCGACTCGGCCTCCTTGCGCTCGTGGATGTCGGTGATCGCGACGCGGATGCTCGGTGTCTCCGCTCCCAGGCCGCCCACGCGCATGCAGTCGAGCTGCACGTGCAGCGCGTCGGCATCGGGGCGGTGCAGCGCCAGTTCCAGGCGCTGGCGCGCGCCGTCCTGCAGCACGCGCTCGAAATGCGCCGTCCAGCGCTCGCGCTCCACCGGGTTGACGAAGTCGGCGAACTGCAGGCCGGCCGAGGCATCGCGGCGCAGGCCCAGCATGTCGGCACCGTTCAGGTTCAGCTGCTCGATGCGGCCGTCGGCGGCGAGCGTCAGGTAGCCCACCGGCGCCAGCTCGTAGAGGTCCATGTAGCGGTCGCGGCTGAGCTCCAGGTCGCGCTGCGCCTGGCGGTGCTCGGCGCGGATCACCGCCTGCGCCAGCTCGCGCTTGAGCACCGGTGCGAGCCGCGCGAGGTTCTGCTTCATCACGTAGTCGCTCGCGCCGGCCTTCATCGCCTCGACCGCGATCTCCTCGCCGATCGTCCCCGAGACGAAGATGAACGGGATGTCGAGGTCGCGCGAGCGGAAGGCCTGCAGCGCCTCGATGCCGCTGAACTGCGGCATGCGGAAGTCCGACAGCACGGCATCCCAGCGCTGCTGGTCGAAGGCTTCCTGCAACGCGGCCAGGCTTTGCACGCGCCTGCAGGTGGGCGCGAAGCCGCCGCGGCTCAGCACGCGGGCGACCAGCCGGGCGTCGTCCTCGGAATCCTCCACCACCAGGATGTTGACCGGCATGCTCATCGTGCGGGGGCCTCGAAGCTTCGGCTCAGGGGTGCGAACGGTCCGGCGGCAGCTGGTTGATCATCAGCCAGTAGAAGCCGAGCACCTTCGCCGCCTCGATGAACTCGACGAAATCGACCGGCTTGCGCACATAGCTGTTGGCGCCGAGCGAGTAGCCCGACACCAGGTCCTGCTCCTCCTTAGACGAGGTCAGGATCACCACCGGCAGCAGGCGCGTGCGCTCCTCGGCGCGGATCGCCTTCAGCACGCCCAGGCCGTCGAGCCGCGGCAGCTTCAGGTCGAGGATCACCAGCGCGGGCAGCGGCTGCGACGCGCGGTGCTCGTGCGCGTTGCGCGCGAACAGGTAGTCGAGCGCCTGCACGCCGTCGCGCGCGACGTCGATCGGGTTCATCAGGTGGCTGCGCTTGAAGGCGCGCAGCGTCAGCGCCACGTCGTCGTCGTTGTCCTCGACCAGCAGGATGGCCTTCTGTTCACTCATCGCGGGACTCCAGGCAGGTGGAAGTAGAAAGTGGCGCCCTGGCCGGGCCGGGCCTCGGCCCAGATGCTGCCGTCATGGCGCCGCAGGATGCGGTGGACGATCGCGAGGCCGATGCCGGTGCCCGGGAACTCGGTCTCATGGTGCAGGCGCTGGAAGGCACCGAACAGGCGGTCGGCGTAGGTCATGTCGAAGCCTACGCCGTTGTCCGCGACAAAGCACACCGGGCGGCCGTCCTTCACGGTGCTGCCGACCCGGATCACCGCATCGGCGGTCTTCGACGTGAACTTCCACGCGTTCTCCAGCAGGTTCTGCATCGCGATCTGCATCAGCGACTTGTCGGCATGCACGATCAGGCCCTCGTCGATCTCCCAGCGCATGGCGCGCTCCGGGTGCATCTTCTGCATCGAGTTCGCGATGTCGCGGGCGATCGCGCCGAGGTCGACGTTGCGCAGCACCAGTTCGGTGCGAGTGACCCGCGACAGCCCGAGCAGTTCGTCGATCAGCCGGCCCATGCGCTGGCTCGCGGCACGGATGCGCGAGAGGTGTTCGCGGCCTTCGTCGTCGAGGCGGTCGCCGTAGTCTTCGAGCAGCGCGAGCGAGAAGCCGTCCATGCTGCGCAGCGGGGCCCGCAGGTCGTGCGACACCGAGTAGCTGAACGACTCGATCTCGTGGTTGAGCGCCGCCAGCTCCTGGTTGCTGCGCTCGATCTGCGCGAACGAGTTGCGCAGCGTGGTCGTCATCGCGTCGAAGTTGCGCGACATCTCGCCGATCTCGTCGTGGCCGCCGATGTCGAGCCGGAACGCCCAGTTGCCGGACGCGACCTCGCGCGTGGCCTGCTGCAGGCGCTGGATCGGCACCAGCACGCCGCGGTGGATCAGCCAGCCGGCCGCGACGGTGGCGAGCGCGATCAGCGCCAGCCCCACCACGATCACCACGACCACGCGATGCTGCGCCCACGCGATGCGCGCGTTGGAGAAATCCAGCAGGCGGAAGGTATCGACCAGGCTCTCCTGGTGCAGCACCAGCAGCTTGCGCGAGATCAGCTCCTCGTAGAGCTTCTGCGTGTTCTCGTCGACGGCGCGCTGGTTGCTGTTGGCCTGCAGTTCCTCGAACAACTGACGCGTCTCGGTGCTGCGCCGGCGCAGGTCGGCGAGGATTTCCGAGGGCTCCGGCTCGGAGAAGATCGGTGCGTCCAGTGCGCGCTCGAGCCGCTCGGCCACCCGGCGCTCCTGCTCGTAGGCGCGCTGGTTCCGGTACAGCACGTACTCGAAGGTGACGAGCCGCAGGTCGTTCAGCACGCGGGCCACGTCCGACATGCGGCGGCGCTGCTGGTCGGCCGCCTCGACCTCGCCGTTGGCCCACCAGATCATCACGGCCAGCAGGGCGATCGTGCCCAGGCCCGTGGTCGTGGCGAGCCAGCCCTTGGCACTGATCTTCATTCGGTGTCGGTCATCCGTCTAGTGCGCCACGGTGACGCGGTCGGGTTGCTCCTCGAGCAAGGCATCGAGGTAGAGGTGGGGCAGGAAGTTGGGCGTCGGTGCCGACGCGGCGGCACGCCCGGTGGTGGTCCAGTCGGCTTCATCCTCCAGCGTGACCAGTTGCGACTGCAGCAGGTTCACGCGGAAGGCGAGCGATTTCCAGCCCGGCTGCAGCGTGGCGGGTTCCACCTTGAGGCGGCGCGCGACGATGGCCAGCGACTCGTCCGCATTCAGCCGGTTGAAGCGCTCCGCCTTCAGCAGCGCGCGCACGAAGCGGCGCGACACCTCGGCATGCTCGCGCAGGTAGTCGCTGCGGCCCACCACCACGTGGCTCACGGTGTAGGCGGCCGGTGCGGTGAACGTGATGCCTTGCGCACCGAGCGCCGATTCGGCGTCGCGGCGCACCGGCTGCCATGTCGAGGCGGCATCGATGCGGCCGCGCGCCAGCTCGTCGGCGAGGCGGCCGGGCGGCAGGTCGACGAGCGTCACGCTGTCGCGCGGCAACCGGTGGCGGATCAGCAGGGCCGACAGGAAGTAGTCGGCGCTGGTGCCGCGCGGCACGCCGACGCGCTTGCCGACCAGGTCGGCCGCTGTCGCGATGCCGCGATCGCGCCGCGCGACCACCGCCATCTCGTCGGAGACGCTCAGCATGCTCGCGAGGATGCTCATCGGCTGGCCGTCGAGCACCGCGGTGACGAAGGGCACCTCGGCCGCGGTGGCCAGGTCGACCTCGCCGCGCCCGAGCACATCGAGCGCCATCTTGCCGTGGCTGACCGGCACGATGGTGACGTCGAGGCCTTCGTCGCGCAGGTAGTCCTTCTCGGCCGCCAGCATCAGCAGCGCGGCGTGCGGCGTGCTGGAGAGCGCGAGCCGCACGGCCATCGCGGCCGGCCGGTGCGCCTGCGTCGTACGATATCGCCAGGTCATGGCCACGGTCACGAGGCCCACGGCCAACGCGACGGCAGCGATCAGAAGCGGCAGGCGGCCCATGCCCTTCGATGGCGCTGCAACTTCTGGCGAGTTCATCAGCCCCTCCCCTCACACTGAGGATTGCAGTGCAATTCGAGCCAAGCGTACGATTGAAGAACAATAGTTGCAATAGGGATTCGATGGCGCGCACGCCGGTAGTTCACGGGGAACCAGAGCAACTGGATCAGCGGCCATCGGACAGACGCCCCCCGTTCCTCGTGATGGCCCACCACCGTTCGGGCTCGAATTTCCTGAACGACGTCCTCCAATCATGCGCCGGCGTCGAATGCCTGAACGAGCCGTTGTCGATGCACACGCGCTTCTTCCGCGAGCACGACCTGGTGCCGTGGGGCGCCGACGACCACGACCCCGCGCTGCTGCATGCCAGCCTGCGCGACAGCGAGACGGTGCGCGGCTTCCTGCTGGAGCTGAAGGCCTACCTCGGGCAATCGCGCCGCGGCCGCGTGATCGGCTTCAAGGACACCTGCCTGTTCGGCAAGCTCGGCTGGCTGAAGGCCTTCCTGCCGGAGCTGCGCGTCATCTTCCTGCGGCGCGATCCGCGGGCCATCGTCTCGTCGGTGCTGCGCAGCAAGCTGACGACGCTGTGGAGCTACTCCGAGCTCGTCACCGGCGCGTTCATGCGCGAGGTTCCGGGTTACGTGAGCCGGGTCGCGCGCGCCGATGCGGCGATGCGCACGACCGAGGTGGTCGCGATGAGCGTTGCGCTTCGTTACGAACTGGCGCGGCGCTGCCTGCATCACTTCGAGCACCTGAGCGTGGAGCTGGCCGACATCTCGCGCGAGCCGGTGCGGGTGGTGGGGGAGCTGGTGTCCTTCCTCGGCGCCGAGGCGGCCGGCGATGCCGCGGCGTTCATCCATGCGCGGCAGGCCGAGACGCGCGGCGGGCTGTTCTCGTCGTACCGGTCGCTGGATGACGTGGAGAATGGCTGGCGCGAGCACCTGGGCGAGGCGCAGCTGGCGCTGATCGACGAGGTGCAGGAGGCGGTGAGAACACAAGCACGATGATCGAGCAGTACCTGAACGACGCGGTCGGCTTCACGGTGGCGTCCGGCCCGCTGGCGGGGCGGCGCCTGCGCGTCGCCCGCACGCTGCTGACCTGCCGCGTGGCCGCCGAGATCCTCAACGAGATGCAGTTGCCGCCCGAGACCGGCGAGGGCTACCGGTTCGTCAACGTCTGCAACCCGCGCAACCCGCTGGCCTTCGACCGCGAGGGGGTCGGCTGGCATTGCCGCCCCGCGCTGGACGAGCATCCGGTCTTCGGGCTGAACTGGGCGGCGGCCGGCCTGATCTGCGCGCACCTGGGTGCACGCCTGCCATGGGCGGCGGAGTGGGAGGCGGTGGCGTCGAACAACGATCCGCTGCGGGTCTACCCGTGGGGCGATGCGCCGCCGAGCCCGGTGCTTGCGAACTTCGACGAGCATTTCGGCGGCACCAGCGTGGTCGGCAGCTTTCCGCCGTCGGAGCTGGGGCTGTTCGACCTGGCCGGCAACCTGGGCGAGTGGTGCCAGGACCTGCACGATCGCGATGCCGCGCAACCGATGGAGCGGGTGGTGAAGGGCGGGGCGTGGAGCAAGGATGCGGGCCACCTGCGGATCCGCGCGAGCCGCGGCAAGTGGGGGCGCCTGGGCACGACGACGATCGGCCTGCGGCCGGTCTGGGACGACCGAGGATGAACCGAGGGCGGATCAAGATGACGAAGCTGGTGATCTTCGACCTGGACGACACGCTGATCGACTTCGCGTCGACGCGCCTGGTCGCGCACGGGTTGCTCGCCGAGGTGCTGGCCGACGAAGGCATCGCCGCGGCGCCGTTCCTGCAGGCCTGCGGCGAGGTCGACCGGCCGTTGTTCATGCAGTTCGAGCAGGGCCGGCTGACGCGCCAGGAGTACCGGATGCGGCGTTTTTCCGACCCGTTCGACCGCCTGGGCCTGGTGCCGCGCGAGGGGTTGGTGGCGCAGCTGAACCGCGTGTTCATGGACTGCGTGAACGACAGCCCGAAGCTGTACGACGATGCGTGGCCGACGCTCGAGCGCCTGCGCCGCGACGGCCTGCAGCTGGCCATCCTGACCAACGGGCCCGCCGACGGGCAGCGCCGCAAGCTGGCTGCGACCGGGTTGGGCGACGCGGTGGACCATGTCGCGATCGGCGAGGAGGCCGGCGTCAGCAAGCCGCATCCGCAGGCCTACCTGCGGGTGGCCGGGCACCTGGGGATCGCGCCGGGCGAGTGCCTGATGGTGGGCGATTCGCCGACGCTCGACTACGAGGGCGCCCTCGCGGCCGGGCTGCAGGCGCTGCTGCTGGACCGGGCTGGCGCGCATGGGGCCACGGGGCAGCGCAGCGTGCGGGATCTTCACGGCGTGAGGTGTTGAGGCCTCTCTTGTGTGACGCGTGGGCAGGGCGGCCGGGGGCAGGCTGTGGGGGCTCGGCTGGGGCGGTCGGCCCTGGCGGGCCGACTGCACGAAGAGGCTCGGCTTCGGGGGTGCATCGGCAAACTCCCTCCACTCACTTCGTTCGTTGTGGTCAGACACAGCCGATGAGTCAGTCTACGAAGCGCGCTGGCGCGCGCCACCCC